>JAPLIW010000222.1 GCA_026388915.1 Deltaproteobacteria bacterium | reverse complement strand
GGGGTTCGGGATCGCCATGGATTCCATGCTCCCCCATTTCCGCCCGGGTTTCAGCTGGACCAGCTTCGACTCGCTGGTCAAGTCCTCGCAGAAAGCCTACGAGATGGCCGGGATCAAGAACCCAAGGGAAGATCTGGACATTGCTGAGGTTCATGATTGCTTTACCATCACCGAGCTGGCCATCTACGAGGATTTCGGGTTCAGCCCCAGAGGAAGGGCCAGAGAGGATATCGACTCGGGATTCTTCTCCCTTCAGGGGGGCCTGCCGGTGAACGCCGACGGGGGGCTGAAGTGCTTCGGCCACCCCGTGGGAGCGAGCGGGATCCGCATGACCTATGAAGTGTACAAACAACTGCAGGGGAAGGCGGAGAAGCCCGAACGGCAGATCAAGAACCCCCGACGAGGCCTGTCCCACACTTTCGGCGGCCCGCCCCAGCTGAGCGCGGTGGCCATTTTCGGGAACGAAAAGGGATGATCGATTCACAAGGTTATCATTCCAAACCCTAGCTGTAGGGGCGATTCGTGAATCGCCCCTACGTTCCCGGGCAGGCTTTCGGGCAGTGGCCAAACCTGACCCCCGCTTTTTTCAAACATCCCACTTTTCCCCTCTCTGCCTCGGCTTGACGATGATTTCCCGGATCTCCAGGTCGAAGAAGTTGTTCATATGAGCGGCCTTCAGGACGATGGCCGAGTCCGCGCCGGAGCCGCTTCCTGCCACGGCGATGATCTCCCGGTTCGTGGGGACCAGTCCGGCATCGGCGGCCATGACCGAAATCTCCACGGCTACCTTGATCCCTTCCCCCCCAAACAGCCGCAACGTGTGGGCGATGATCTCCACGGGGGTGATTCCGCCGAACTTTTTGGTAATCGACCGGCTGACCCCGCTCAGGGCGTGGGAGGCAACCAGGACTTTGATCCCTTTGTTTTCCAGGTCTTTCCTGGCCTCTTCGCTGATCGAGATTTCATCCCCTCCGTCATAACCGGCATGCTCGCACACCGAGATCAGCTTCACCCCCGTTCCCTCCAGCGCTTCCCGGAATTTCAGGGTGGTTTCCCCGGTGTCGGAAGCAATCACCACATGTTCGATACGCAGTTCCTTGGCTCTCTCTCGAACGGCCTCGATCACTCCTTCCGTATTCCCCCCTCCTGCCCGGGCGAAATAGACGATATCTTTGGTCATCATATTCTTTTCCTCCATCTCCCTTGGGGATGTAAAAGAATGATGGCCTATTTTAGCAGAATGCCGGAGCAGAAAACACTTACTTTGGATTCGCTTCCACGGTGCAAAAAATCCTTGACAAAGATGTGTGGGGTGTAGTAAAAAGGTAGAAATTTCAGGAAAGGCTTTATGGGCGGGAAACTTCTCAATCTCTGGTGGTGGTGGTGCAAAGAGGGAGGAGGAGTCTGCCCGTAAACCGGCCGGATTGATATAATCGATTACCCGAAAAGCCGTGGGCAGATTCCGATGCCCACGGCTTTTTTTTTAAAATCATTTAGCCACAGAGGACTTAGCGCGGCGTAGCCGCAACCAAAAGGAATCACCCCCTCCCTCCCCTCCCCCCTCGAGGGGGAGGGTCAGGGTGGGGGGGATGCTTTTTGCTTAGTAAAAATTTCAGAAATTGAACGTAAGTAGTACAGAGAATCAAAAAGAAAGGAATAATGGAATAGGGGAACAATGGAATAATGGATGAACAATGTTTTCTCTTGCTATTTGGCTTCATCATTAATTCCAATATTCCAGCATACCAATTATTTAACACTGTGTTCTCTGTGCTCTCAGTGGCAAAAAATAGGAGAAATAATGAAAAAGATTCTGCTGGGGAATGAGGCGATCGCGCGGGGGCTTTTGGAAAACGGGTGTTCTTTCGCCGCCTCCTACCCGGGGACGCCGGCCTCCGAGATCCTTTCCTCCTTCGTCCAGATGGCCAAGGCCGCCGAGAGCCCGGCCATGGGGGAATGGTCCATCAATGAGAAAGTCGCCTTCGAAACCGCCCTCGCGGTC
>JAPLIW010000358.1 GCA_026388915.1 Deltaproteobacteria bacterium | reverse complement strand
GCGAGGGGAGAGGAAATTTTACTTCTTACGAATTCATCAAGAATGAAGTGCCCCGGAACCCTCGATTTTTCAATTCATTTGAATGTTTTTGTCTTTTACCCGAAAATTCTCTGCGCTCTCTGCGTGCTCTGCGGTTCAACGGTTTTAGCTGCAGATCTCCAGGGCGTTGAAAAAATAGCCTATCTCGTAGGCCGCCGTCTCCGGGGCGTCCGAACCGTGGACGATGTTCTGTTCCACGTTGGCGGCAAAGGCCTTGCGGATCGTTCCCGGGGCGGCGTCCTTCGGGTTGGTGGCACCCATGAGCTCCCGGTTCCGGCTGATGGCTTTTTCCCCCTCCAGGATCAGGACCACGCAGGGCCCGGAGGACATGAAGTCCGTCAGGCTGCCGTAGAAAGGCTTCCCCCGGTGGACGGCGTAGAAACCCTCCGCCTCCTTCTTGCTCATGTGGATCATCTTCATGGCGGCGACCTTCAGGCCCGCTTTTTCAAACCTCCCGATTACTTCCCCGATCAGCCCTTTTTTCACCCCGTCGGGCTTGATGATCGACAACGTCCGTTCCATGGAACCCTCCAAAGGCACCTTTCAGTGATCCACGTTCAGCCATAGGGGCGGGTTTAAACGCCGCTCCTACAGGCTCTCGCTGAAAGCTGATTGCTATTTTATCAATTGATATCCTTCCTCAAACCCCTTCACATTGGCTTCTTTGAACCGGGTGGGGGAGTTGGAAGTCACCAGCAACTTCATCTCGCGGTATTCGAAAAAGGGAACCACCTTGGTCAGGGCTCCGAGCATGACCACGTTGGTCATCTGGATGTTCCCCAGTTTCCTGGCCGCGGCCGAGGCTTCCACCACGTGGCCGTTGGGACAGTATTTCCGGACGGCCTTCAGAATATCCTCCGTTTCGGGATATTCGTCCAGGGCCATGTTGTTCAGCACCGTGGGGATCTTCATGGCGTTCAGGAGATACGTCCCCTTGGGGTTCAGCAAACGCATGTGCCGCAGCAGCTCCACGTATTCCATCCCGATGAGCAGGTCGGCCTGCCCGCGGGAGATGATGGGGGAAAAAATCTCCCCGTCCGCGATGCGGATGTGGGAAACCACGGCCCCGCCCCGCTGGGCCGCGCCGATGGTCTCCGCCCCGATCACCGTCAGGTTCTTGTTCATGGCGTACTCGGAGATGACCAGAGAGGCAAAGATGTTGCCCTGGCCTCCCACGCCCGATATGACCACGTCCATTTTCATGAGATGGCCCCCTTCTGGCAGACGTCTATGCACAGCGCGCAGCCCACGCAAAGCATAGGATCGATGGAAACTTTCTTCTTCTTTTTATCGAAGGAGATGGCCGGGCAGCCGAAGTCGTTGATGCAGATCTGGCAGCCCGTGCACTTCTCCGCGTCGACCTTTACTTCCCGCGCCTCAAAGACCTTCTTCCCCTGCCGGGTGGAGAGAAGGTAGCAGGGCATGGAAGAGACGATCAGCGACGGGCCTTCTTCCTTGACTGCGGCCTCCAGGGCCTCCTTGCACTGTTTGATGTCGTAGGGATTGACCACCCGGTAGCTGACTCCCATGGACTCCGCCAGCTTGGGCACGTTGATCGGAGTGGTCTTCTCCCCGGCCAGGGTCATCCCCGTTCCCGGGTGAGGCTGGAAGCCGGTCATGGCCGTGACCGTATTCTCCCCCAGGATCACGTTTACGTTGATTTTATTGTTGGCCGCGTTGATCATCCCCAGGATGCCGTTGTGATAGAAGGTGGAATCCCCGATGAAGGCAAAGACCGGCCGGTTCACCCCGGAAAGGACCATTCCGCTGGCCATGGGAACCGAAGAGCCCATGCAGTAGATGGTGGACTGGAGTTCCAAGGGGCGGAAGGAGCCGGCATCATGGCAGCCGATGTCTCCGGCCACAATGCCCTTGTGTTTGCGGACGGTCTGCTTCAGGGCGTTCAGGATTCCCCGGTAGTTGCAGCCCACGCACTGGGTCCGGGTCCGGATGGGCACATGAATATCCAGGGCCGGGGTTTTGGGCTTCTTCACCTTGACCTTGGGGGCCGCCTTCTCGATTCCCTCCAGAACCGCCGCGAGGCTCAGCTCTCCGTCGGATGGCAGGAAACCGCTTCTTCCGAGGACCTCGACTTTGATCTTCTCCTCCTGGAAGATCCTCTTGCAGAGGCCTTCCACGAAGGGTTCGGTCTCCTCGAAAATCACCACCCGTTCCAGGCCTTTGACGAACTTCAGGAGCTTCTTCCGGGGAAGAGGCAGGGTGTTGCATTTCAGAAGAGGCAGCTTGCCGCTCAGGAACGGCTCCGCTTCTTTGATCCAGGTGTAGCCCATGCCGCAGCCGATGAGCCCGACCTTTCCCGTTCCCTTTTCGATCCAGTTGTAGGGGCTCTCTTCCATCATCTTCTCGAGGACCGCCTGTTTCTCGTTCAGCCAGCGGTGGCGGATCTGGGGCTTTTTGATCCCGCCGAATTGGGGCATTTCCACGGCGCTCATGATGAACCGCTCCCGGTCCGGCTCGTAGTGCGCGGCGGGAAGGTTCGCGGGCAGATCCTCGAATTCGATGATCCCCCGGGCGTGGCAGACCCGGGTCACGGGGCGAAGGCAGAAGACCAGTTCGGTCTTTTCCGAAAGGTCAAAGGCCTCCTTGATCATGGCCTTGGCCTCGGCCGGGTTGCTGGGGTCAAAGATGGGAAGGTGGGCGTACTGGTGGACCAGAATCCGGGTGTCCTCCTCGTTCTGGGACGACAGCCCCCCCGGGTCATCGGCGGAGATCAGCACCAGCCCCCCCCGGACTCCGGTGAAGTTCACGTGCATCAGAAAGTCGGTCACGTAATTCGTGCCGTTATGCTTCATCACCGGCAGGGCCCGCACGTGGCAGAGGGAGGCTCCGGTACAGAGCTCGAAGGCCACCTTCTCATTGTTGGCCCACTCCACGTGAACTCCCGGAACTCCCAGACACTCGTCGACGATCTCCGTGGCCGGAGTGCCGGGATAGCCGGCGACCACTCGAACCCCGGCTTCCAGAGCCCCGCGGGCGATGGCCGTGTTTCCCATGACGTACTTTTTCTCTTTCATGTTGTCTTCTCTCCTGATTTTCTGACTTCTGGGGAGTGAAAAGGTTTTCCCTTTTCACTGCCGAGCGAAAAAAATGGAAAGCAAAGGAAGATACCTATTTTTATCATTGAGAGAGGGGTAAGGCAAGAGGGAAAAGGTTCTTGCCCCCTGCACTTTTCGCCAACTAGGCAGAGGATGGATTGCATTTCAGGCGTTGCCCGGCC
>JAPLIW010000695.1 GCA_026388915.1 Deltaproteobacteria bacterium | reverse complement strand
TCCAGGACCAGTTCGGCAATGCCTCCAGCATTCATTGGGCCGGGAGGGAGGTCAAGAAATATTTGGACGAAGCCCGGGAAAAGGTTGCCGCTTTAATGAACGCCGATCCCGAAGAGATCATCTTTACCGGGTGCGGCACGGAGAGCGACAACATGGCCATTAAAGGGGTCGCTTCCACCCATCAGGACAAAGGCCGGCATATCATCACCTCCAAGGTGGAACACCATGCGGTCCTCTACACCTGCCAATTCATGAGAGATTTGGGCTACGAGATCACTTATCTTTCCGTTGACCGGGAGGGGTTGATCGACCTGGAAGAGCTCCGCCGATCGATCCGGCCTGATACCATCCTGGTCTCCATCATGTTTGCCAACAACGAGACCGGAACGATCATGCCCGTTCAGGAAATCGGGGTCATATGCCGGGAGAAGGGGGTCCTCTTTCATACCGACGCCGTGCAGGCCGTGGGAAAGATCCCCATCGACTTGAAGAAACTGCCCGTGGACATCCTCTCCCTCTCCGGCCACAAGCTGAACACCCCCAAGGGAATTGGGGCCCAGTTCATTTGCAAAGGGACGAAGCTTTCTCCGCTTATTCACGGGGGAGCCCAGGAGCGCAACCGCCGGGCGGGGACGGAAAACATTCCCTATATCATCGGCCTGGGAAAGGCCTGTGAAATCGCCCGGCGCGATATTGCCAAACGGCATGAGTATCTTCAAGGCTTGCGAGACCGTCTCCAGGAGCGGATCTTCCGGAAGATCCCCCACTTGGAATTGAACGGCCATCCGACCCGGCGGCTGCCCAACACGCTGAACGTGAGCTTTCTCTACGTGGAAGGGGAATCCCTTCTGTTGAACATGGATCTGGAAGGGATCGCCGTCTCCTCGGGCTCCGCCTGCTCCTCCGGTTCCGCGGATGCATCCCATGTCATTCTGGCCATGGGGAAATCGCCCCTCGTCGCCCAGAGCGCCATCCGTTTCAGCCTGGGATGGACCAATACCGGGGAAGATGTGGATTATGTGCTGGAGGTTGTGCCTCCGATCATTGAGAGGCTGCGGGCCATCTCTCCGCTTTATCAAAAGCATAAAAACCTAAAGGCATGAACCACGGAGGACGCAGAAAGATGGACAGAAAGGGAATATTGGAATATTGGAAGAATGGAATGGTGGGCAAAACAACTAATATTTCCAATATTCCATCATTCCATTGTTCCATTATTCCATTTCTTTTTACCTCCTTAACCTCTGTGCTCTCTGTGCCTCTGTGGTGAAAAATGCCTTTGAATAAAAAGGAAAGAATCGTCGTGGCCATGAGCGGGGGGGTGGACAGCTCCACCGCCGCAGCCCTCCTGAAAGAGGAAGGCTATGAGGTGATCGGGCTGACCATGCACCTCTGGGACCCGACCCGGGATGGAAAAGGGTCCTTTTCCCGTTGCTGTTCCCCCGACGACATTCATGACGCCCGCCGGGTGGCGGATCAAATCGGCATCCCCCACTATGTGGTCAACCTGAAACAGGCCTTTGAAGAAAAGGTGATCCGGAACTTCGTCGAGGAGTACCTGCAGGGGAGAACCCCCAACCCCTGTATTCACTGCAACGACCAGATCAAGTTCGGCTTCCTCCTCCGCAAGGCGGAAGAACTGAACGCCAGGGCCCTGGCCACAGGGCATTATGCCCGGATCGTATGGGGCCCTTCCCTGGATCCGGCCAAAGAGGGAAGGTATCTTCTCCTCCGGGGAAAGGACCGGAACAAGGATCAGTCCTATTTTCTCTTTACCCTGACCCAGGAGCAGATGGGCAAAGTTCTCTTCCCTCTGGGGGATAAATCCAAAACGGAAGTCCGGGCGGTTGCTTCCAAACTGGGGCTGCGGGTGGCCCAAAAACAGGAAAGCCAGGAGGTCTGTTTCATCCCGGACAATGACTACCGCCGTTTTCTGGAAGAGAGAAAGGGAAGAGAAATCTCCCAACGGGGAGAGATCGTGAACCGGCAGGGACGAGTGCTGGGTTATCACCCGGGCATCTATTCCTACACAATCGGGCAGCGCCGGGGGCTGGGGATCGCCGCTCCGCGACCTTATTACGTCCTGTCCCTGGATTGTCAGAGAAACAGAGTCATCGCGGGCCATATAGACGATCTCCTGGCCGGCGGCCTGATTGCGCGGGGGCTCAACTGGATTTCCACTTCCATGCTGGAAGGAGACGCGGAAGCCCTGGTGCAAATCCGCTACCGCCATCCGGGGGTTCCCGCGGTCCTCTCCCCTTTGGGAGATCAAAAAGTAAAGGTTGAATTCAAGGTTCCTCAAAAGTCCGTAACCCCCGGCCAGGCGGCCGTATTCTACCGGGGAGATGAAGTCTTGGGTGGAGGATGGATCGAAAGAGCCCTCTAAAGGTTGCCATGGTTACGCTGGGCTGTAAAACCAACCAGAGCGATGCGGCTTCGCTGGCTGCCGAGCTCGCGGTTCGGGGTCACCAGATCGTCCCTTCCTCCCAGGCCGCGGATGTGACCATCATTCACACCTGCACGGTTACCCAGAAGACGGACTACCAGTCCCGGCAGATGATCCGTCGCATGGCCGGCCGGAACCCCGGGGGGCAGGTCATCGTGACCGGGTGTTACGCCCAGGTTTCTCCCGAATCCCTGGAGTCCATTGCCGGCGTGGATTATGTCATCGGGCTGGCGGAAAGAAGGAAAATTCCGGAAATCCTCGGCTCGGGAGAAAAGCTGAAGAAAGCTCGGATCCTCTCTTCTCCGGTGGAAAAACAGAGGGCTTTTGACGAATGGGGGCTCCCGGGGTATACGAATCGAACGCGGGCTTTCCTCAAAGTGCAGGACGGCTGCAATTCTTTCTGCTCCTACTGCATCGTGCCCTATGCCCGGGGCAGGAACCGGAGTCTCCCCCTGGAACGGGTGCTCTCCCGGGCCCACGATCTCTCTGCTCAGGGTTTTCAAGAGGTCGTCCTCACGGGAATTCACCTGGGAACCTATGGGGAAGATCTGCTCCCCTCCCAGTCGTTGCTGACCCTCCTGCAAGCCCTGGAGAAGGAAAGACCCGGGTTTCGCCTGCGCCTGAGCTCCGTCGAGCCGCGGGAGTTCAACCCTCCCTTGATGGATTACCTGGCCGCTTCCTCCAGGATCTGCCCCCACCTGCATATCCCCCTGCAGAACGGGGACGACCGGATTCTGAAACGGATGAACCGGAATTACTCGGCGGCTTTTTTCGCGGACCTGGTGAATCGCCTGGCCCGGACGATCCCGCGAATCTCCATCGGGGTGGATGTGATCGGGGGCTTCCCCGGGGAAGATGAATCCGCTTTCCAGAATACCCTGGACCTGATCGAGAAACTCCCGCTTGCCTACCTCCACGTGTTTCCCTTTTCGCGGCGGAAGGGAACGCCGGCAGCCGCTTTCCCGGCCCAGGTGCCGTCCCAGGTCATCCGGGCCCGCTGCCGGGCGCTGCGGGAATTGGGAGAGAAGAAACGGGAGGCTTACTACCGGTCTTTCCTGGGCCAAAAGGTCAAAGTTCTGGTGGAGAGCAAGAGGGATCGTGAGTCGGGGCTGTTGAAAGGGTTTTCACCCAATTACATTCCCGTTCTCCTCGAGGGAGAAGACCAAAGTATCAATCAAGAGGTCGAAGTCGAGGTAACCGAGGTCCGGGACGGGAAGGTCTTCGGAAAAACAAATTAACCGCGGAGCACGCAGAGAACGCAGAAGTTAAAGAGGAAAAAATAATGGAATATTGGGATGGGGGATAAAAAATTTGTTTTTCCAATATTCCAGTATTCCATCATTCCAATTTTTCAGTGTTTTCCTCTGTGGACTCTGTACCCTCTGTGGCTGAAAGTATTTATGGATAAAGAGAGAAAAAAGGCGCTCCAGGAGCTGCAGAGGAAGATCGGGTACCGCTTCAAATCCCTCGATCTCCTGAACCAGGGACTGCGGCACAAATCCTTCGTCCATGAAAACGTCGACGCCGAAGGACAGGACAACGAGCGCCTGGAGTTTCTGGGCGATGCCGTCCTGGACCTGATCATCGGCCACCTGATCATGGACCGGTACCCGGACTATCCGGAGGGAAGCCTCTCCCGGCTCCGGGCCTCTGTGGTGAACGAAACCCGGTTGGCCAAGATTGCCGGGGATCTTTCCCTGGGGGAATACCTCCTATTGGGCAAGGGGGAAGAGATGACCCGGGGAAGGGAGAAGAGTTCTATCCTTTCCTCTACCCTCGAAGCCCTGCTGGCCACTATTTATCTGGACGGAGGGTATAAAAAGGCCTTCAAGGCGATCGCGCAGCTCTTTTCCCTCACTCTGGAAGTGGCCGAGAAAGAGAGTTTCTACCACGATTACAAGACCAAGCTCCAGGAGCTGTCCCAGGATACCCTTAAGGCAACCCCCCGCTATGTCCTGGCCAAGGAGTACGGACCGGATCATGACAAGGTCTTCGGCGTCCAGGTTCAAATTCAGGGGAAAGTCGCCGGAGTGGGGGCCGGAAGGAGCAAGAAAGAAGCGGAACAGCGAGCGGCCCGGCGGACCCTCCAAAAGCTTTACCTCTCCTTGAAGGAAAAAAATGACTGAGCAAGATAAACCGGCGGGGTTCCGATCCGGCTTCGTGTCCCTCATCGGAAGGCCCAACGTGGGCAAGTCCACTCTTCTGAATCTTCTCCTGGGCCAAAAGATCGCCATTATCTCTCCCAAGCCCCAGACCACCCGCAACCGGATTCTGGGGATCAAGAACCTCCCCTCCGGCCAGATCATTTTTCTGGATACTCCCGGAATTCACCGGTCCGGGAACCTGCTGAATCAGTCCATGGTCCGCACGGCCCTGGCCACTCTCCAGGAGGTGGATGTCGTCTGTCTCCTCATCGAGGCCAACTCTCCCGGCCACGAGGAGAACGACTGGATCCTGGAAAACCTGCAGAAGGTGCGCAAACCCGTCTTCCTGGCGATCAACAAAATAGACCTGGTCCCCAAGGGGAACCTTCTGCCCATCATGGAACGCTTTTCTCAAAAACGGTCTTTCGAACAGATCATTCCCATCTCCGCCGTGTTGGGCGAGGGGGTGGATATTCTCGTGCGGGAGCTGCTGAAGATCCTTCCCGAAGGTCCCCGCCTCTTCCCGGAAGACATGGTGACCGACCTGCCCGAGCGTTTTCTGGCGGCCGAGCTGATACGGGAAAAGGTCTTTCATCTGACCCGCGAGGAAATTCCTTACGCCACTGCCGTGGCCGTCGAGGAGTTCAAGGAGCGGGAGGAGAAGAATCTGGTAGTTATCCGGGCGACCATTCAGGTGGAGCGGGAAACGCAAAAGGGGATCCTGATCGGGGAAAAGGGGAAGAGGCTGAAGGAGATCGGCCGACTGGCCCGGGAGGAGATGGAGGCCCTCCTGGGAGTGAGAGTATTTCTGGAGCTCTGGGTGAAGGTGGAAAAGAACTGGCGCGACGACCCCCGCGCGCTCCGCCGTCTCGGTTTCCAATAGGCAGATCTCACTTTAAATTTATGGAGTTTCTTGAAAGAAGGCCCCTCCCGCTCGGGGCCTTTTTCTTTAGGAAAAACCCGCCTGGCCAGGGTCAATTATTAACGGCCCATGGGCAAAATATTGACGGAAAATGAACAAGTCATCATGGTGTCAATATGGCTTTTCTTTTTATTTTCAAGATATTACGTTTATCCTCTCCATGGCATAATCTTTGCCTCTCTTTTCTGCGAAGCCTTGTAAAAATCCGGGGAAACCACACTCAGGTATGTTCCTTAAGAATATCTTCAACAAGGACTCGAAAGAAACCAGGGGAGACCGGGGCGGCTCCTCGCCCAAAACACCGCGGGATCTGGAGCATGTCGCCCTGCTCCAGGTGAGTTCGGCCATTAAAGGCCAAAAAGACATCTCGGCTGTGTTGGAGATCATCGGCCGGGAAGCAGCCCGTTCTCTCAGGGCCAGCCGCGCTACGGTGTTCCTCGTGGACGAAACCAAGGGAGGCCTTAAAACCCAGTTCACCTATTCCCCGGACCCGGCGGGGGAGAAAGCCGGCCTCCTGGAAGAAAAGGAGATCTCCCGGAGAACGATCGCCGAGAAGAGACCCGTCCTGTTCAGGGAGGCGAAGGAATTTGCGGAATTTTTCAAACACGACGATAGAGAACTGAAGATTACCTCCTTCATGAGCATTCCCTTCGGGTTTCAGGGAAAACTGGCGGGAACCCTCAGTCTATCGATCATCAACGGGAAACGGGGCTTTTCCCAGAGCGACCTCGAATTTCTCGCCATCTTTTCCAACCACGCCTCCATTGCCATGCAGAATCAGCACCTTCTCGAGGAGGTTCGCAAGGCCTCCGGTCTGCGGAAGAACTATGAGCAGCACCTGGACGATCTCCTGGGCCAGTTGCAGAGTCTGTCCGGGGAAGAACGCCGGCGCATCGATGACCATATTGCCAAGTTTCTCTCCGGCTTCAAGGGCGAAAAGCGGGAGGTGAAACACCCGGCCACCGCCGCGGCCGAGGGGGGGAACGGCGCCGTCAAGCTGGCCGGAGAAATGACCTTTGAGGATACGGAGCTGACCGAAAAAGTGCAGGTGGAGATCGAAAACAGGGCGAGGAGAGGAGCCGGTGATTTAAGCCAGGTGGCGATTTTCATCCCCACGGCGAACCCGAGAGAGCTGGG
>JAPLIW010000624.1 GCA_026388915.1 Deltaproteobacteria bacterium | reverse complement strand
ATGCCGCAGACGACAATGCGCACGTCCATGTTTGACTCCTTAAGTAAGGATTGATTTCTTGGGGTAATGATCTCTTTTATCAAACTCCAAGGGATTTCGCAAGAGATTGCAGAATCTTGGTCCCCTTCATTTTTGCGATTCTCTTTCAATCCGCATTCCGCAATCGGCATTCCGCAATTTGGCGGTAAAGGTTTTCTCTTCTAGGTTATTCATGCTATAAAAGAGCTGAACATGGCATGAGAGTATCCAAAACCAGGAGGAAGGAGGAGGTGGATTCTTGGAAGCGACCCTGAAGAAACATCTGGAGGGTGTCCGGGTGATCGATTTGACCGCCTGGCTGGCGGGCCCTTTTCTCAGCATGCAGCTGGCCGCCCTGGGGGCGGAGGTGATCAAAATCGAACGGCCCGGGAGCGGGGACCCCACCCGGGCGAGCGTGCCCTTTGCCGGACCCGGGGGAGTGGGGTTCGGGAAAAAGGGCCCCAAGGATATCTCGCTCATTAATTTGAAGCGGAACCGGGGCAAGAAAGGCATCACCCTGGACATGAAAAGGGACCGGGGGAGAGAGATTTTTCGAATGCTGGTCGCCAGGGGGGATGTGGTCCTGGAGAATTTCGCGCCGGGGACCATGGAGAGTTTCGGTTTTGATTATCCTGCCCTGAAGGCGATCAACCCGAAAATCATTTTCTGTTCCATCGCCGGCTATGGGCAGAGCGGCCCTTACCGGGACCTGAGCGCTTTTGACCTCACCATCCAGGCGACCAGCGGCATTATGGCGGTAACGGGGCTCCCGGATGGCCCCCCCCTTCGCTGCGGGCCATGGATTGGCGACCTGATCCCGGCCCTGTACGGGCTATCCGGGGTCATGGCCGCACTGCTCTCGCGGGAAAAGACGGGTCACGGGGAAAGGATCGATATATCCATGCAGGATTGCGGCTTCTCCATGATCATGGACGAGGCTTTGGACCTTCTCGTTGCCAGGGGAATCCCCACCCGGCAGGGCAACAAGAATCCCCGGGCGGTCCCCTGGAGCACCTTTCCGACGAAGGATGGAAACATCGCCATATGTGCGTACACGAACGACCAATGGAAGATATTTCTGGGAGCGATTCAAAGAGAAGACTGTCTAAAGGACCCTCGATTCAAGAATCTTGAAGATCGGCTGGAAAACGCGGCGAAAGTGGACGCTATGGTTACGGAATGGAGCAAAAATTTGAGCAGCCAAGAAGCCATGAGGATCTTGAGGGAGAAAAAAATCCCCTGTGATCCGGTCCTGGAAGTCAAAGAAGTGCTGGAGGACCCACAGCTGAAATCCCGGGGAATGATCCAGGAGTTGATGCATCCCCTGGGCGTCAATACCGGTGTGAAGGCCGCCGGGTTTCCGCTCCGTTTTTCTGAGCTTCCCGCCGAATATCCCGGGCCGGCTCCCATGCTGGGGCAGCACAACCAAGAAATCTACATGGGGCTTCTGGGCTTCTCCAGGGAAGAAATGGAGCAGCTGGAGAAAGAAAAGGTTATTTGATCCTGGGCCGCTCGTAGGCAAGAGGAAGAACGCTCATGAATCTTCTTATGGCCATCCTGTTGAGTACCGTGCTTGGGGGATGCGCGCTCTCCAATCCGTCGCCAGAGACGCCGAAAAAAACCGCGCTCGACGTGCCTTACGAGCCGACAAGCTATGGCATCGCCAGAGAGATGCTGAATATGGCCGGGGTGACCTCGAAGGATCTGATCTATGACCTGGGTTGCGGGGATGGGCGCATCGTGATATTGGCGGCGAAGGAGCGGGGAGCAAGAGGCATCGGTGTCGACCTCGACCCGGAGCGGATCAGGGAAAGCAGGGAAAACGTGAAATCCGTGGGGGTTACTCACCTGGTCCGTTTTTACGAACAGAACCTTCTCGATACCGACATCAGCCAGGCGACTGTGGTCATGCTCTACCTCTACCCGGAAGTCAATATCAAACTGAGGCCGAAGCTTCTGAAGGAGCTGAAACCGGGCACCCGGATCGTCTCCCACAGCCATACAATGGGTGACTGGGAGGACGACGCGACCCAGAGGGTTGAAGAGCATGATCTCCACTTTTTCGTGGTTCCTGCCAATATGACCGGCACCTGGCGGTGGGATGAACCGGATGGACGGCGTACCTCCCTTTCCCTCACCCAAAAATTCCAGCGGGTGAAGGGCTCTATGACGATCGGGGCCGAAACCTACCCCATCGTGGACTGCTCTTTGAGAGGGAGCACTCTCCTTTTTGCGGTAGACCGGCTGGTGCAGGGGGAAAAGGAGGTCTTCTCCTATGAGGGGCAGATTTTGGCCGATACGATCCAAGGGAAGATCACGCCTAGAGGAAGAGGCCAAGGTGTAAATCGCTGGCAGGCAACCCGGGATCCCGCAACGACTGTCTCCATCGCGGAGTAAAAGAGGAAGGGGTATAAAGCAAAAAAAAATCTGCAATACTGCCATTGGCCTTCTTGATCCCTCTTTGCTTTGTTAGAGGAACCTTTATGCGTTTAACGATTCGAATCGTATTCAGCGCTTGTTTTTCACTGGGTTACCTGACGCTCGCAGGTTGCGCCATGGGCCCGATGCCAACCCCATCTTCTCTCCCTTCGCTCGCGGAGGCGCTGCATACCGGCGGGAACGTAATCTACATGCGCCACACCACCGCCGATGTGGGACGCGATGTGCAGGGCGTCGGCGAATGGTGGAAGAAGTGCGGCGAGGGGCATCGGATGCTCTCCGATAAAGGGCGTGCGGATGCGGCAGAGATCGGCAAAGCGATTCGACGACTACGCCTTCCGATTTCCGATGTACGTTGCAGTGAGTATTGTCGGGCCGTGGAAACCGCGCGCCTTCTGGCCCTCGGCGAGCCTAAGACCGACGCCCGCTTGAACGGCTGGCCGGCTTGGAAAGCCGTGGATTCCGAGCACGGGCTGGAGCGCCTTGCACAGGGCACGAGGGCCCTTCTCGCGGCCCGGCCCCCCGCTCAGGGAAATGTTCTGCTCGTCTCGCACAAGCAGGACTTCTCCAACCCTACTGATCCGGTGCTCGCCGACCTCAAAGACGGCGAATGCGCAGTCTTCACCCCCGATGGCCGGGGCGGGTTCGTTCTTCGCGGCCGGATCAAGCTGGAGGAGTGGGCGACACTGAAGTAGATCGGTCCTCCGGCGGCCCGGAGTCCTGGAGTTGGGAAAAACCACTTTGCCGAATAACTTCGAACCATCCTGCATGGAGGAATCATTCTTCCGCCCTCCATAAATTTGTAACCTTCCTTCTCGTTATTCCGTCTTATGGATAAAAGAAACAAATCTTTCCGGAGGGGGCCTAAGACCCCCAGGAAAAAGAAGAACGGAGGGCGAGGAGAGATTTGAGCCTTCAATAAACTTTTGGGTCTTCTGCAAATCGAGTGGGTAAATTTTGATGAAAAATGGGAGTTATCCATAGGGAGGTAGAGAAGCGGAGAGATTTTAGCCGACCCCAAAATGAGGTCGGCGGCCCCGCCTTGCGGGGCAAAATCTCGTAGCGGA
>JAPLIW010000137.1 GCA_026388915.1 Deltaproteobacteria bacterium | reverse complement strand
AAATGTCGGGCAAGGCATTTACTAAGGAGTCCATTATAGTCTAAACATTCATTGAAGGACGTTGCCTTTTGAAAACCTCGAACTGGACTCCGGCGCCTGCCCCGGACTCGATCCGGGGTTCGCCGGAGTGACGAACATTAGAAAGGCATGGTTCTTGGTTGTCATTCCGGCGGAAGCCGGAATCCAGGATGATGAAAAGACGGAATTCCTGTCCAGATAATTATGGCCTCATTAGTAAATACAAATATATCGTGGGTGACGGGATATGGATGGGATAGACTTTAAGGGGAAGAGGGTCCTTGTGGTGGGCGCGCATCCCGACGACAACGACTTCGGCGCCGGGGCCACGGTGGCCAAGGCTGCGGGGCAGGGTGCGGAAGTCATTTACCTTATTGCCACCACGGGGCAGAGGGGAAGCTCGGATGAGAATATGACCGCGGAGAAACTCTCCGCCATCAGAAGGAAGGAACAGGAAGATGCCGCCAAAGTCCTGGGAGTGCGGGAGGTGCATTTCCTGGATTATGTGGATGGGGAATTGGTTCCTGACCTCCGGCTTAAAGAACAAGTTGTGAAATCCATAAGACGATACAAACCCGACTTCGTCTTCACCATGGATCCCAGCTTCTTCTACTACAAGAACTATGGAATGGTCAACCATTCGGATCACCGTGCCATAGGGGAGGCCACGCTGGATGCCTGCTACCCCCTGGCCCGCGACCTGATGTCCTTTCCCGAGCATGCCAAAGCGGGATTGAATCCCAACAAGGTCAAGGACCTTCTCCTCCACAGCTTCGTCCCGGAGAATGCGAACTTCTATGTGGACGTCTCAGACACCTTTGACCTGAAGATAAAGGCTCTCTCCCTCCACAAATCTCAGGTAGGGGATATGCAGCGGGTGGAAAAGAGAATGAGGGACCGTGCCGAGGTTTCAGGAAGATTGGCCAGATGCAGATACGCGGAATCCTTCGTCCGCCTTCAACTGCCTGAATAGCCTTTTGCTGGGAAAGAATCAAACCTGGCCTGGCCTTATTTCTGTGCCTTGAAAGGCTTATCCAAAGGACTCCATCATTTGGGAAAAAGGTTGTAGGGGCGATTCATGAATCGCCCTAATGAAAATTCATAATTCCCAATAACCCTGTAGAAAGCGAGTGCAAATCAAACCATGAGACGAAAACATAGCGAGATCACGGACCCGAAGGAGATGACCCGGATCCTGGCGTCCACGAACACAGGGCGGATGGCCACGATGGACGCGGAAGGATACCCGTACATCACCCCCGTCAACTTCGTCTTTCACCAGGGGTGCGTGTACTTCCACTGCGCGCCCCAGGGGGAAAAGCTCGACAACCTGGCCCGTAACCCGCGGGTCTGTTTCGAAGTGAGTACACCCCTGGCCTATTTGGAGGTATCCTTCAACCCGGAAAGAAATCCCTGCCGTACCCACCAGCTTTACCACTGCGTCATCATCAGGGGGAAGGCCCGGATCGTCCCGGACGGAGAATTGAAGACAGCCGTGCTGAATGCCCTGGTGGCAAAGCACGAAGGGAACCGGGGCTTTTCCCCCGTGACTCCAGATTCGCCGTCGTATAAGGCCTGTTGTGTCGTTGAAATCAAGCCGGAAAGAATGACCGCCAAATCAGACCTGTCCCAGAACAAACCGCAGGATCAAAAGTGCGAGATTGCGGAACACCTTGTCAAGCGGGGCCTGCCCGGAGACCTGGAGGCTGTCCGGGCGATGGGGTTCGAACTAGAGGGCAGCGAAAGAAAAGGATGGCGGCTGAAGGGATGAGCTTCTTTCCTAATCCGGCATAGCCGGAACCAACGAGGTCGTATTCCTCATTTTCCCTGTAGGGGCAACCAGGCAGTCACCCCTCCGCCGAGGTGACCCCCGGGGCACAGTGCCATCATTTTATCGACTGAAGCATCCTGTCGAGCAGAAGCCTGATTTCATCGAGATGATTGAGGCAGATTTCATGGAGTTCTTCCGGACTAATCTCATGGTAAAAATGCACCATCCGATTCCGGTATCCCGCCATCTTCCGCATCAACTCTGCTTCGTCTTCGTTCAGGATTTTCTTAACCAGTAGCGCCCTCGCAATTTCCTTGTACTCCGTGGCTGGAATAGCAAACCGTTTGGCTAGGATGTGTCTGCCGATATCAAAGAGGGCCTCAAGGGATCGTCTCAGGTAAGACTCGGCGGCAGCAACGTTGCGCCTGTTCCGAATAAAACTCTTTTTGTTTTTTAGAGGAAGTTCGCTCAGCGCGCCCATCATATCCCGGATCCATGCGGCCCGCTGAGTTATGACTTTCCGATCGATATTGGCAGGAGTCATTCTAAGCGCCCAGGATCATTTCTTGCTTGGCTCGTTCGTGCGGGAGAAGATCCGCAGCCATCCGCATAATGTGCAATTGATACTCGGCCTCATAAGTGGAATCGCTGGCATAGAGGATTTCTCCGAAGACGATTTCCACAGCAAGAGAAACGGGAGCCTCCGGAAGAACGACCACATCTACTCGGGGCAAATCGAAAAGATCTTCAAAGAAGATGGCGATTTCCACTTTTTCTTCAACGGTCAGAGGCCCTTCGGCTTTAACGCCGATGTCCAGGTCCGAGGGAGAGGAAGAAAGCCGTTCCCTGCGTCCCTCGACTGCCTCCAGAGCTTCCTTTGCCCTGCTCCCGAAGGCGTAGATCATCTGCAGACCGTATTTAGCCGCCATTTGGGCGATTTTTTCTTTCAATCCCGGCGTCAACCGAATCCCCTTCCAGAAGGCCCTATTCTCCACTGCCTCCTTCTCATTTAATCAAAAAAGGCAGGCTGGCGCAACATTTTTATTCCCATCAATAAACTATACACAACGACTT
>JAPLIW010000335.1 GCA_026388915.1 Deltaproteobacteria bacterium | reverse complement strand
AGGGGAGAACCATCCACGAAAAAGGAGGGGTAACATAAAAAAGGAAATTGACGGAGAATGAATAATCCCATAGAAGGAGAGAAGAATGGACGAAAACCTCTTGCTCACCGAGAGGAAAGACCGGGTTCTCTGGATCACCTTCAACCGGCCGGAGCGGAGGAATGCGCTCTCCCCGCTTCTCCTGTACCAGCTGGCGGAACTGCTGAAGAAGCTCAAACAGGAAGACGAGGTCCGCTGTGTCATCCTCCGGGGGGCGGGCGATAAGGCCTTCTCCTCGGGGTACGACATCGCCGCCATTCCGACCAACGTTCCCCCCGAGGTGATGGAGGAAATGCGGAAGAAGAATCCCCTGGAGACGGCTATCGAGGCGATCCGGGAATTCCCCTACCCCGTCATTGCCATGATCAACGGAATGGCCTTCGGGGCGGGGTGCGAAGTGGCGGTGACCTGCGACATCCGGATCGCCGCCGAATCCGCCCGCCTGGGTATGCCCCCGGCCAAGCTGGGGCTAATCTACCTGCCGGCCGGGCTCATGCGTTTCGTGAACATCGTCGGGATGGCCAATTCCAAGGAGATCTTCTTCACCGGCCGATATTTTCCGGTCGCCCGGGCCAAGGAGATGGGGCTGGTGAATTATGTGGTCCCCGACCCCCAGATGGTTCCCTTCACCGAGGAAATGGCCCAGGAAAACTCCGGGAACGCCCCCCTCTCCTTGAAGGGAATGAAGACCATCTTTAACACCCTGGTCAAATACCAGAAGATCGACCCGGAAGACATGAAGGCCGTCGAATTGCTGGTGGCCCAGGCCTTTAACAGCGAGGACCTGAAGGAAGGACAGAGGGCCTTCATGGAAAAGCGTAAGCCAGTTTTCAAAGGAAGGTAAGGCATTCGCTGGGAGGATGAGACCGAAGCTCCGATCATCGGTTTTGGAGGGGCCGGCAACGATTAACGAGTAACAAGTAACGAATAACGTGATAGGGAGGAAACATGGAAGTCACCAAAGCGCTGTCGGAATACATCGTCAACCTGAAATTTTCCGACCTGCCGAAAGATGTGGTGGAAGGGGCCAGGCTCTGTTTCCTGGACTGGCTGGGGGTGACCCTCAGCGGGTCCAAGGAGCCGCTGACCAACATTCTCGCGGCAGTGGCCGAGGAGCAGGGGGGAAAACCTCAAGCCACCCTCATCGGACGGAATAAGAAGGCTTCCCTCCTGCAGGCCGCCCTTATCAACGGGGGGGCTTCTCACGCCCTCGATTTTGACGACGTTCATTTAGGGATGATGGGGCATCCTTCCGCCCCGGTCTTCCCGGCCATTCTCGCCCTGGGAGAGTGGAAGAAAGTCTCCGGGGAGCAATTCATCGCTGCTTTCATCGCCGGTTTTGAGGCTGAATGCCGCGTCTCCTCCATCGTTTACCCGGAACATTACCTCTGCGGCTGGCATGCCACCGGCACCATCGGACACTTCGGGGCGGCGGCGGCCTGTGCCAACCTGCTCGGGTTGAGCCCCTCCCAGACCGTCTATGCTCTGGGTATTGCCGGAACCCAGGCTTCCGGAATCAAACAGGTATTTGGAACCATGTGCAAGCCTTTCCATGCCGGGAAAGCGGCCATGAACGGCCTTCTGGCCGCCCTGCTGGCAGAAAAGGGTTTCACCTCTTCCACCGATATGCTGGAAGGAGCGAAGGGATTCTCCAAGGTATTCTCCACCCGCATGGACCCGCCCAAAGCCCTGGAACGATTGGGGGAGGATTATGCCATTCGGGGAGTCGTCTTCAAACGTCACGCTTCCTGCTTTGAGACCCACCCGGCAATCGATGCCGTGCTGGCCCTGAAAGAAGAGCAGGGGCTCTCTGCGGATCAGGTGGAATCCATTCAGCTCGACGCCTTTTCGGTGGCCTGCGATATCGCGGGAATCCCGGCGCCCCGGACAGGGCTTGAGGGAAAATTCAGCCTCGCTTTCTGCGTGGCCCTCGCTCTGGGGGAAGGAGACACCGGCGAACCTCAGTTCAATGATGAAAAAGTCCGGGATCCCCGCCTGGTGGCCCTGAGGGATAAAGTGAAGATTACCCCCGACCCCAACCTCTCCCCCTCGCAGGCCAAGATCAAGGTGATTACCAAGGAGGGCCGAGTCTTAGAAAAATTCATGGAGACTTTAGATTTGTCCAAAGATCGGGAGAGGATGAAGAAGGATTTGGTCCGGAAATTTCAAGATTTATCTACGCCGATTCTGGGGGAGGAAAAAACCAAAAAATTAATCTCCAAAGTCAGAAGGCTGGACAAG
>JAPLIW010000667.1 GCA_026388915.1 Deltaproteobacteria bacterium | reverse complement strand
CGGAGGATGTACAAAAAACAGATAGCGGGGTCGGAGCGGAACCGAAGACCTGAGGGTTGGAAAGACATTTTGACAAATGTCCGGGTAGGCCTCTATCTTGGATTTTTCGTATCACCTTATTTTTTTAAATATAGCCTAATTCCCTCTCTTCTGTCAATTGATTTTTATTCCTTGCCCCCCGTCCCTTTTCGCCAGGTAGGCGTCAGACCGATTGCATTTCAGGCGTTGCCCGGCCAGGAAGCAAGGGCATTGCGCGGAAAAAACATGAGGCGCATTCTATTTCTTGGGCCGGGCGGGCACAGCGCCAGAACCGCATCCTCGGGTTGAATCCGCGTAGGGGCGATCCGGTGGATCGCCCACGGGCCCGCCTCTTTCTGCGGAAGCAGGAGGGGATCTCCTTATGGAATTCTTTTCCCGCCGATGCTTTTTCCGCGCAATGCCCTTGCTTCCTGGCCACAAGATTGCCTTTTGGCAGAAAAGGGAATCATAAAAGTGAAGAGGGGCAAGATTCCTATTCTTTCTTCAGGGACAGAAATCCGCAGCAATCGAATTCCCTTGAAAAAGGCCTCATTGCGGCATAGAATAATGATAGGTTCCTGTCCGAATCTGTCCCAAGGCAACCTTCTCGGCATTCCGAGCGGTTTTCCCCGCCATTCGTTCATCATCATCGGAAGAGAAATTGTCCGGCAGGACGTGGTTTTCCACAGGGTACGGAGGGAATGAATTCCGTCCCCCTTTCCTTGTCTGCCCCTTCAAAAGGGGGAGCACAGGGAAAACAAAAAAGGGGGGATGAGGGGATATAGGCATAGGAAATGAAGCTGGGATTGATTGGATTCCCGCAGGTCGGCAAACGAACGCTCTTCCGCCTGCTCATGGGACAAGAAAGCGAGCCGGAGAACGGCAAAGGAGAAATCCAGGGATTCGCCTGCGTACGCGATGAGCGTTTCGAGCGCCTGGTGGAGATCTACCGGCCCCGCCTGGAAACGCCGGCCCAAATCGAGTTTGCACTCCTGCCGGACCTGGAAAAACAGGCGGAGCGCAATGCCCGGATTTGGCGGGCCCTGGAGAAGGTGGACGTCATCTGCCATCTGGTGCGGGTTTTCCCGGAGGATACGGTTTTTCATGTGGCCGGCTCCGTGGACCCCCGTCGCGATATCGCCGCGCTGAACGGGGAATTGCAGCTGAACGACCTGCTCTTCATCGAGAAGAGGATGGAGCGCCTGGAGAAGGAGCGCGGCCGCAACGGAGACGCCCGCCGGGCCGCCCGGGAAAAGGAGCTGCTCTTGGGCATGAAGGCCCATCTGGAGGCGGGCCGTTTCCTCAGCGCCTTTCCCTTTACCGCGGAGGAGCAGAAACTGGTTTCCGGTTACCCCTTCCTGACCCGCAAGCCCATGATCGTCATCCTGAACATAGGGGAGAACCAGCTCCATGACCCCGGGCTGGCTGATCCGCTCGCCCAAGCCTTCCCCGGGCCGTCCTTTGAATGGATCGCCGTCTCCGCCAAGATCGAAGAGGAGCTTTCCCGCCTGGAGGAAGAAGACCGACAGGCATTTCTGGAAGAGCTGAACCTAAACCGGCCCGCCCTGGACAGGCTGACCCTGGTCTGCTACAGCGCCCTCGGGCTCATCTCTTTTTTCACCGTGGGCCCGGATGAAGTCAGAGCCTGGACCCCCCGGAAGGAGTCTCTGGCTCCGCAGGCCGCCCGGGTCATCCATTCCGATTTGGAGCGCGGCTTCATCCGGGCAGAGGTCATCAAATACCAAGATCTCATCCGGCTGGGCAATGAGCAGAAAGTCCGTGAGGCGGGAAAACTGCTGCAAAGAGGCCGGGACTACGTGGTGGAGGACGGGGATATCATAAATTTCCTGTTTCATGTATAATTCTTAATCGGGAAGGATAGAAAAGCGGAGGAAAATGTCCACCTCGGGCATAGAGCTGGCTGGCTATGAGAAAATCGATGGGAACGCATTTCCCAGGAGAAATCGCGGCAGGCTGATCATCGGCGGACTGATCTTCCTTCTTCTCACACTGGCCATCTTTGGGTTTCAGTTCTACCGCATCCAGACCGGAGATGAAATCCCCAGCCTGGACCAGCTCCGATGGGGCTACCTGATCCTCATTGTCTGCTTTCTTCCCATGGAAGCTCTGGCCTTAGGGCTCCGCATGTGGGTCGTCTGTCGTGTTCTGCAGCCGGGGATCAGTTACTGGACCTGCTTTCGGGCGGACCTGGCGAATTCGGGAATCGCCCTCCTTACTCCCTCGCAGAGCGGGGGGGGGGCCGGACAGATCTATTTTTTGAACCGGGGCGGCGCGCTCATCGGGACGGCTCTGACCACCACCCTCCTGACTTTTCTCGGCACCATGCTGGCATTGCTGGGCTTCGGCCTCTACTCCCTGTTCTTTTCCCGCATCGGGGATACGGGCCCTTTTTTCATGGGGGCGGTCACAACTTTTGCCCTGGCAAGCGCCTTCCTGATCTTCTCGGCGGCATGGCCCGGTTTTTTCCGCGTTGGGATCGGCGCCGCCTCCCGGTTCATCTGGCGAGTCCGCAGGAAACGATATCCTCTGCATGACTGGTGGCCTCCCGGCCATACCCGGATGGGTTTCCCCGTGGACTGCATGGATGCGGTTTCCGGGAAACTGGCGGATCTCGCCTATACGCATCAAGCCAACCTGCGGCAATTTCTTCGTCGGGGCAAGTTGAGCTTCGTGGCCGTTTTTATCCTGAGCCTTACTTTCCTAACCTCGCGTTTTTTTCTGGCCTATTTCTGCATCCGTTTTCTGGGAATCCAGGAGTCCACCGCGGGTGAGATTTTCGAGATGCAGATGGCCCTCCTTTTCCTCACCTATCTCGCCCCCACTCCCGGAAACGCAGGAATTGCCGAGGGAGCCTCGCTGTGGATCATGGGATCTATTGTCCCTCTCGGCTTTGCTCCTTATTATAATCTTCTCTGGAGGTTCTCGACGGTATACGTTGCGGCGACAGCCGGCTTGTTGCTGTTGTTTCAAAGAGTCGTCGCGGACATGCAGAAGAACATCCATCGCTGGCATCGTCCCTAGCGGGTCCCGCGCCGGATTTTCTCCCCCATCCCGGCCTTTTTTTTAAAGCCGCGGGGAAACATTCAAAGAAAATCGACTTCACCCTGATGGGCACATCCTGACGGATCTGCGGAGGGAATCCAGATGTTTCCAATGATCGAAACGAACTTGAGCATGGGAATGATGGGAGCGATTCTGCCGCTGGGCCTGGCGGTAGCTTGGGCGAAAATGGGCGGCGATCGCTTTCCAAAGCTCAACCCAGAAACGCTGAACGAACCGCAGCGGCGCGCCGCCGCCGAAATTCTCAAGCAATCCGTCAGCGGCTTGGGCGGCCCGTGGAATGTCATGTTGCGCAGTCCCGAGATGGCCCACCGGCTCACGAATCTCCTCGACTACCTCCGCTTCAAGACCTCCCTGCCGCCCCGGCTGAACGAGTTCGCCATCATGATCACGGCACGCCATTGGTCGTCCCAGTTTGAATGGTGGGCGCACCACCGGCTGGCGACGAAGGCCGGACTGTCCGAGGCGGTGATGGCCGATCTGGCGCAGGGCCGCCGCCCGGAGGCGATGCAGCCCGCCGAGGCCATCGTCTATGATTTCTGTACGGAGCTGCACCGGACGCATTTCGTCAGCGATGACACCTTCCGGAAGGCGAAGGAAATGCTGGGGGAACAGCAGGTGGTGGACCTGGTGGCGGTCAGCGGAACGTACACGGTGATCTCGATGCTCCTGAACACCGGCGAGGTCCTGCCGACCGACGGGTCGCGCCCCCTTCCGCCGCTTGCCAATCGCTGATTGGATCCACCCGGAACGATTCGACGGCAACGAATCCGGCTTTATTGCGAAGCCGGGAAAGAAGGCTCCCCCCTGCGAACCCCCCCGTTGTGGAATTCATCCACCCTTGCTTAGAAGGGAGTTTTAAGTTACTAATGAGGCCATAATTATCTGGACAGGAATTCCGTCTTTTCATCATCCTGGATTCCGGCTTTCGCCGGAATGACAACCAAGAACCATCCTTTCTAATGTTCGTCACTCCGGCGAAAGCCGGAGTCCAGTTCGAGGTTTTCAAAAGGCAACGTCTTCCAATTAATGTTTAGACTATAATGGACTCCTTAGTAACATCCCTATT
>JAPLIW010000778.1 GCA_026388915.1 Deltaproteobacteria bacterium | reverse complement strand
TTCCCAGGCCGTTGCCCAGGGACATGTTGAATTTTTCCAGGATCTTCTTGCGCAGCGCATCGGCGTCGTGGCCTTCGGGAACGCGCACCGCCGTGAGCCCATTACTGTGCTCCAGGGGGTTCAGGCAGTTGATTTCCAGCCCCCAGGTCCGTACCGCGCGGCGGGTGGCTTCCCCGAGCCGGGCGTGCCGGGCAATGACGTTTTCCACGCCTTCTTCCTGGATCATCTGCAGAGCTTCCCGCAGGCCAAATAGCAGGTTGGTCGGAGGGGTGTAGGGGAAGAAGCCAGTCTGGTTGGGAGGGATCATGGCCTGCCAATCCCAGTAGGATCTGGGCATACGGGCAGACGATGAAGCCTTGAGGGCTTTTTCACTCACGGCGTTGATTCCCAGTCCCGGCGGCAACATGAGCCCTTTCTGGGAGCAACTCACGGTCACGTCGACCCCCCATTCATCCTGCCGGTACTCCATCACCCCCAGAGAGGAGACGGTATCCACCAGCAAAAGGGCCGGGTGTCCTGCCCGGTCCATGGCTTTGCGCACCTCGGCGATCCGGCTGACCGCGCCCGTGGACGTCTCGTTGTGCACTACGCCAACCGCCTTGATGGCCCGCTGCTTGTCCTCTGCCAGCCTGGCTTCGATCTGCCCCGGGTCCGCCCCATGCCTCCAGTCCCCCGGGATGAAATCCACTTGAAGCCCCAGTTTGACGGCCACGTTTTTCCACAGGGTGGCAAAATGCCCGGTCTCAAACATCAACACTTTATCCCCCGGCGAAAGAGTGTTCACCAGCGCCGCTTCCCACGAGCCGGTTCCGGAGGAGGGATAAAGGATCACTTTTCCCGAAGTCTTGATCAGCTTCTGAAGCCCCTCGAGGACCTCTTTGGTCATGCGGGAGAACTCCGGCCCGCGGTGGTCAATGGTGGGCTGGCTCAGGGCTCTCAAAACCCGGTCGGGCACATTGGTCGGCCCCGGAATCTGCAAAAAATGACGCCCTCTTTGAACGGCCATACGGAATCCCCTTTCATTTATTCTATCTAAGAAATTAACGATTAACCGCAGAGAGCGCAGAGGGCGCAGAGATAAAAACGGATAAAGGCTTAAGGCCTGGGATGCGTGGCAAAAAACGGTTCCCTGTATGATCCTTCCCGGAAGCACAAAACTCCCAAGGGTTCCTCATCAAAAGACCTCTGCGCTCTCTGCTGCCTCTTCGTTCATCCTTTGGTCTTCATCCGCAGAGGATCCAGAAAAAGAAAGATTTTTTCCCAAAAGGGATAAAAGAACCACAAACCGCAGAGATCCGGGAGAACGCAGAGAGGATGAAAATGCGAACGATGACCCGTGTTGTCAGTCTTTTGGAAGAAAATGCTCTGCGGTCTCCGCGTGCTCTGCGGTGATATTTTTTTCTTTCTCTTATGACCCCACGGGAGATCACAAAGGCCTGTAGCGCCCCATGAAAGATTCGAATGATTCCACCTCCGGGGGTCGAAAGGACTCCAGAGGGCGCTCCTCAAAGGGCAATTTCCCGAAGTGCCGGATGGCGGCGATGGCCGTGTGAATGTTCCGGGGAGGGGTGTTAACGGAAACATCGTTGAGAAACATCACCAGCCTTTCAGCCCGGGCCCCGGCGGTCACATACCGGCGGCACCGCTCCACGATTTTGAGCAACGGTCCTTCCTGAAGAAGAAGGGTGTCCAGCCCCAGCGTGAGGGACATCTTTTTCTCCCGGGCGTACTCTGCATAAGGCTCGGGTCCTGTTTTGGCCACATCCGGGTCCAGGCACATCAAGGCTCCCGGGCTCACCGAGGCCATCAGGCCGAGCATCTTGTAAAACTTCTCCGGGTGCTTGTAGAGGTAGCTGTACCCCCAGTACCCCATGCTGGTCACGTTGCCGATCTTTTGGTTCATCCGGGCCACATAGGGCATGACGAACTCTTCCAGGATCTCCACGGTCACGATGGGAGGGGACCCCGCGGCATCGGCTCCGTT
>JAPLIW010000112.1 GCA_026388915.1 Deltaproteobacteria bacterium | reverse complement strand
CCGATTCCCAGACCCAGGCAAATACTCCCGCAGAGCAGGACGATCCTCGGGCCGAAACGATCGGTCAGCCTCCCGAGGAGGATTCCCAGGAAGCTGTAAATGAAGGTGTAGAGGGAGAATGCCCCGGCCAGATTCTGCCGGTTCCAATGGAATTCTTCGATCAAGGCGGGGAAGAAGACGCCAAAGGAATACTGGGCCCCGTAAGAAACGGCCAAATTCAGAAACACCAGACCGGTGATGATCCAACCATAAAAAATTCTTGGCTTAATGCTTTCCATGTCCCCCATATTTTACAGAACTCGAAACCCGGAACCCGAAACTCAAGATTTTAACTCAGCACTCAGTCCTCAGCACTTGTCTCTTGGGGATGCTATCGCAAAGACCCCCGTCTAGCAAGAAAAGAGTTCATTGATGAAGAGGGGAGAATATGATTTAATAGGGTCAAAACTTGTTCACCCTGACCCTCACATCATGGCCCGGAGACCCAAACCCGAAATCAGCGGCTTTACCGATTCTTTCTTCGAAAAGGACCGGGAGGCCCGGGAATATGAGCCCGGTGATTTTATCCTGACGAAAAGCTCGGGAATCCTGGGCAAGCTGATCCGGACCGGCCAGTTGATCCGCTTCAAGGGGAAACATGCCAAATGGACTCACGCCGCCCTGATTGTCAGCAGAGAGGGGGGCCTGATCGAGGCCTGCGGAAGGGGAGTGGTCCGGTCCCACATTTCCGAATATAAAAAGAATGACTACCACCTGATCCGCCTGGGTGAAATGGCCGACGAGAAAGACCGGCAGAAAATGGTGAATTTTGCCGAGTGGTGTCTGCGGTATGAATACGGCCACCTGACGATTATCTCGATTTCTCTGTGTCTGATTGCGGGGTGGAAGTTTCTGTTCGGGATGGACAACCGGATCATCTGCTCCGCCCTGGTAGCCAGGGCCCTGGAGCGGACCCGGCTCATCTTCGACAAAAACCCGAGCTTTATCATGCCGGCCGACCTGGCCAAGTACTTCCGGATTTGAGATATATGGGGCAGACCCCATGGAACTTTTTGTCATTCACGGCATCGTCGAGGAATTAAAAAAGGAGATCGCGGGGGCGTTCATCTCCAAGATTTACCAGATGAACCGCACCGATCTTCTCTTTCGCCTTCGCCGTCCGGGTGACGAAAAGCAGCTTCTCCTTTCCACCCACCCGGATTTCTCCCGTCTCCACCTGGCGGAAAAAAAATACGCCAACCCCATGGTCCCCCCGCGGTTCTGCACCTACCTGCGCAAACACATCGGCGGAGCCAGAATTTCCGGAGTGACTCAGGATCCATTTGAGCGGGTGGTGCGCCTCCACCTCCAGAAGAAAATGGATGCCGGGGTGGTCCGGCATCTCGTCCTGGTCGCCGAACTGGTGGGGAAAATGAGCAACGCCCTCCTCTTGGAGGGGGACAAGATACTCGATTGTCTGCATTTTCGCCGGGTCGAGGAGGGAGCGGCACGTCCCTCCGCCCCCGGCCTGGCCTATGTTCCCCTTTCTCTTCCCGGTCAATGGACTCCCGATGAAATAAGCCGGGAAAAGGTGGAAGAAATATGTTCGTCTCCCCCCGGGGAACGCTGGAGGACCCTGGCCCGGAAAATCGGCGGATTGAGCCCTCTCTTCGCCCGGGAGGTTGAGTTCATCAGCGATGGAACTCCGGAAGGGTTATGGGAAAAGCTGCGCCTCTTCTTCGATCGATATGAGCGAGGGACCTGCGAACCCAGGATCTATACCCTGCTGGGGGAAAAGAAGGTCCTATCTCCTTTTCCCCTGAAAAGCCTGGGACCGGCGGAGGAACAGGCCTTTTCTTCCCTGAACCGGGCTGCCGATCAATTTTATTTTGAAACGGTCATGAAACGGCGGATGACCGAGCAGAAGCAGGCCCTATCCAAAAGATTGCGGCAGCTGATCTCCCGGCTGCAGCGGCGGTGGGAGAATTTATCGTCTGACCGGGAAGGGTTTCAAAAAGACCTGGAGTCTAAAGACTGGGGGGATATTCTGACGGCGAATTATCCGCAGCTCAAAAAAGGAATGCGGGAAATCGAAGCGCTGGATTACCGGCAGGACCCGCCCCAATCCGTTCTCATCCCCCTGGATGAATCCCTGGACCCCTCGGGAAACGTGCAGCGGTATTTCAAAAAATACAAGAAGGCCAAGCGGGGACTGGAGATGAGCTCCCAGCGGATGGAAGAGGCGGAAAGGGAAATCATTTACCTGGAATCGGTTTTATTCGAAGTCGAATCCGCCGAGGATGCCGAGGAGGTGGAGACGATTCGTCAAGAACTGGAAGAGGAAAGGATTATCAGTGTCCCCAAGAAACAGAAGTCAGCCAAAGAAAAAAAGGAAGGTTCCCTTCCCGTGCGCCGCTTCCGCTCTTCCGACGGTCTGGAAATATTCTGCGGCAAGCACAACGTGGGAAACGACTATCTCCTGCGTCACCTGGCCAAGGATAATGACCTGTGGTTCCATTCCCAGGGAGTTCCCGGATCCCACGTTCTCCTGAAGATCGGCAGGGGAGAGGACAAACAAGGATCGATCTTGGAAGCGGCCACGATCGCCGCGTATTACAGCCGGGGGCGGGGTTCCACCCGGCTTCCCGTGGACTATACCCTGGTGAAGAACGTGCGCCGTCCCAAGGGGGCCAAACCCGGGATGGTGACCTACTTCCATCAGAAGACCGTACTGGTAAAGCCGGACACAGAAAAAGTCGAAAGAATGAAGGCTTGAGAATTCTCTTTCTTAAAGACATTTCAGCCTATCACAGATGAGGCACGTAAGCGCACCTAACCCGGCATAGCCGGAACCAAACAGGATGCTGTAGGGGCGGCCCGATGTGGCCGCCCGCAAAATGGGCAACCACACAGGGTTGCCCCTACGATTTGATACCATTTTGAGATCAATTTGACTTGTAAGGGACTATGCCTCTTCCGGGACTCCGCCCGGAAGGGGTGGCCCCTGCGGGGCAGCGAAAAGTCCAGAAATCCCCCCAACCCCCCTTTGTAAAAGGGGGGCAAGGGGGGATTTATCGCGAATGCACAACATATTTCCTTCTTACCAACATGTTGGTATTAATGAGGCGCTAAGAGCCTAAGGCGGTCTTTTTGCATTTGACAGAACTTTTCTACTTTGCTATAAGGGCAGTAAGTTTTCCAGCCCTGCGTTTCTCAATCGAGTTTAGATTCAGCCAAGGAGGGAGACCCATGAAGGCATCACCCCTTCTGGAATTGAATCGTCTCTGCGGAAGAATCACCGGCAAAAATTATCTTTCCAGATTCCCCCGGAAATATCCGATTTCGTCCGCCCCGGATGGTCTTGGGCAATGCGGTAATGGGCTTACATCCGGGTTCGATCGGTAACGTAAAGGAGAGGGTTATGAGGAAACCAAACGAACCAGTGGAAGAGCTGGTCTACCAGGGAAGGATCAAGGTCCCTTACACCTGGTCGGTGGGCGAAGTGGGGTCCCGCTTCTTTATCGAGCTTCGCGATAACCAGAAAATCTTCGGAAAACGCTGCCCGGCCTGCCGGAAGGTGCTGGTACCGGCGCGGAAGATCTGCGGGATATGCTCGAAGCAGACGGAAGAATGGGTGGAAGTAGGAAATCAAGGCACGGTGCAGACGTTCACCGTGGTCCGCTACCGTTCCGACGTCCAGCCCCTGAAACCTCCTTTCGGGTATGGGATCATCAAGCTGGATGGCGCGGACACCGGGATGGCCCACCTTCTTTACGGATCAGACCCAGCGAAATGGAAAATCGGGATGAAGGTAAAAGCCGTGTTCAAGGAGAAGAGGACGGGGAATATTCTGGATATCAAATATTTTGAGCCGATCTAAGCATCCAATATCAAATCTGGACCAAGGTTCATAAGCACCAAATATCAAGCACCAGATTCCAAATAAATTCCAATAACCAAAATTCAAAACAGAAAAGGCAAGGCTCAAAAAGAGTAATCTTCAATAGCTCGGATGTTTAGGACATTGGAGTTTGGAATTTTTTTGGGATTTGGGATTTGAGATTTGGAATTTGAATTTTGATCCGGGGTTCGCCGGGGTTGGGGGTAAAAATGGATCCGATTGCTATTGTGGGTGTGGGTCAGACCAAATATGAACGGAGAAAGAAAGGGGATAGCTTCGCCGACATGGTGTTCGAAGCGACCTCCAAGGCACTGCAGGATGCCAAGATGACCATCAAGGAAATCGACAATGTGGTGACGGTTTCCAATGATTTCTGGGACGGCAGGACGATCTCCAGCATGGCGGTCATGGATGCCTGCGGGGCCTACGAGAAGAACGTTTCCACCGTGGAGGGGGATGGAACCTTCGGCGTGCTCTACGGGATGATGCGCATTCTTTCGGGCTCCTTCGGCACCACGCTGGTGGTGGCCCATTGCAAGGGATCCGAAAGCGTTTCCAGCCTCATCACCAACGGGATGTTCGACCCGATCTACCAGCGGGCCCTGGGTCTGGATGCGATCACTTCTTCGGCCCTGCAGGCCAAAGCCTACATGAACAAGTATGGGATCAGCGAGGAGCAGTGCGCCCGGGTCTCGGTGAAGAACCACGGGAACGCCAAAAAGAATCCCTATGCCCAACTTCCCCTGAACATCTCCGTGAAAGAGGTCCTGGCTTCCCGTATGCTCGCGGATCCCATCAAGCTTCTGGATGCCTCCCCGATTTCCGACGGGGCCGCGGCGGTCATCCTGGCTGACGAGAAGAGGGCGAAAAAAATCGCCCAGAAACCGGTTTGGATCAAAGGGATCGGACACTGCGCCGATGCCTATTTTCTCGGAGACCGGGACCTCGCCGAATGTCCTTCCCTTGAAGCAGCGGCGAAAAAGGCCTACGGCATGGTCGGTATCACCAACCCCCTCAAAGAGATCGACGTGGCGGAAATCTATGACGCCTTCAGTTACATGGAACTGCTCTGGAGCGAGGGGCTGGGATTCTGCGGGCGTGGAGAGGGAGGGAAGTTCGTCGATGCCGGGAAAAGCCGGATGGAGGGCGAACTTCCCATCAATCCCTCCGGGGGAGTCCTTTCCGCCCATGCCGTCCTGGTCGCGGGGCTGGCCCGGGTTTGCGAATGTGTCCTCCAACTCAGGGATGGAGCGGGAGCCCGGCAGGTGAAAGGGGCCAAAACGGCCTTGGCGCACGGGATCAATGGTCCCTGCGGACAGAGTCATTGTGTGATTGTACTTGGAAAATGATTCTATCGGTTGGAGATTCCGTCTTTCCTAAATCGGAGGGTTTTTGGAAGTATACCAAATTCGGAATGCGGATTGCGGAATGCGGAATAAGAAATTAGGGCTTGAATCATTTCTTAACTTTAGGCACTCCGAACTTTAGCGCACTTTAGGCACTTCTTTGGAGGGTTTATGGGCAAACGAGTCGCCATCGTCGGCAGCGGTCAGACCTACCACAAAAGCGCGCGCCTGGACGTTAACGGCATCGAACTGATCCATGAAGCCGTGACCCGGGCACTGGAAGATACCCAGCTGACCCTGAAAGACATCGACGCTGTGGTCATCGGAAACATGGACCATTTCGAAGGGATCAACTACGTGGATACATGGTCCGTGGATGGCTCCGGCGCCTACATGAAACCCATTTTCAAAGTGACCACCGGGGGGACCACCGGATCGACGGTGGCCATGGCCGGCTATTACACCGCCGCCTCCGGCCTCTTTGACACGGTGCTGGCCATCGGCTGGGAGAAAAATTCGGAGTCGGACACAACGGGGGCGATCATCACCGCCTTCGACCCCATCTGGGACCGGCCTGCTTTTGCCGGGGCGGTGGCCGGCCTGGCGGTGGAAGCTTCGGTCTATATGCATCAATACGGGATCACCGAGGAAGACGCGGCCCGCGTTTCGGTAAGGGACCGGAGGCACGCCACCAAGAATCCCCATGCCCATCTGCGGGGAGAAATTTCGATCGAAGACGTAATGAAATCTCCCATGCTTTCCTATCCCGTCAAGCTCCTGGACATGTGCCCGAGGACGGACGGGGCCTGCGCGGTGATTTTTTCCGCCGAAGGACGGGCGGAGAAGATCACGGACAAACCGGCCTGGGTCTGGGCCACGGCGACCCGGCATAACTATGTGTATATCGGAGACTGGGAGCCGACGGCCGGCCTCAAGACCCTGGAGTCCGCCTCCAGGGAGGTGTACCAGAAAGTCGGCATCCGCGAGCCCTTGAAGGAAATCGACGTGATGGAGCTTTACCTTCCTTACTCCTTCGCCGGGTTGAGCTGGATCGAGTCCCTGGGCCTTTGCGGGAAAGGGCAAGCTCCGCGCCTCCTCTGGGATGGCGTGACCGATATGGGCGGGGAGCTGCCGATCAACCTTTCCGGCGGAGTCATCTCCTGCAACCCCATCGGAGCCACGGCATTGATCCGGGTGGCGGAGGCAGCCATGCACATCCAGGGCAAGGCCGGACAACGCCAGGTCCCGGATGCAAAAGTAGCCCTGGCCACGGGTTTCGGCGGCTGCTTCTGGTCGGATATCATGATTATGGGGAAAGAAAAAAAATAGCGGCGTAGGGCGGTTCGCGAACCGCCCCTACAGCTGTTTAAAGGAGAGCGTCATGGAAAAGAAAGACTACCTGACTATTTCCTCCGGGGAGCAGGCCCAGCCTTTTGACTGGTCCGTGGGCCGGCACGGAAGCAAGTTTTTGACCGAACTACGGGACCACAAGAAGATCCTGGGGATCAAGTGTCCCTCCTGCGGCAAGGTTTACGTCCCCCCCCGAAGGGTGTGTGGCAGGTGCTTTGTAGAAATGTCGGAATTCGTTGAGCTGCCTCCCCGAGGGACCCTCACCGCCTTTTCGGTTCTCATGTTTTCTTTCGTGGACCCGGACACCGGGAAGGAACGTCCCGTGCCCTACGGGTATGGCTACGTCCAGTTTGACGGAGCCGACACCACCTTCCCCCACTTCTTGGAAGAAACCGACTGGAAGAAGATCAAAATCGGGCAGAGAGTAGAAGCCGTCTTCGAAGAAAAACGCCGCGGCCACCTCCTGGACATCAAACACTTCCGCATTATCCCCGAATGAAAAACGTAGTATCAATTTAGCCGCTTGAAAATCATATCAAAGCCATATCAATTAGCATACCAATAGCTGAAATCCCCCCCCACCCCCCTTTGCAAAGGGAAGCTGTGAAAAAATTGGTTTTCAGCCGTCACCCCGGTGAAAACCGGGGTCCAGTAAGTTCGTAAGCCCTAGAAAACACTGGATTCCGGCTTTCGCCGGAATGACGTGAAAAAGGACTAAATCGATTTTTTCACAGCTTCAGGGGGGCAGGGGGGATTTCTGGTGAATCTTTTCAAAAGGTCAAAGTTACCTTTTTCAAAAAGCTAAAGGGTTACAAACCGTATTTAATTAACCTGCCC
>JAPLIW010000343.1 GCA_026388915.1 Deltaproteobacteria bacterium | reverse complement strand
TCTGCTGATGAACTTTAAGAATTTGGAGTTTCCGAGAAGCTTGGGTTGTGGCCCGGGCGCAAGGGCCTGGCGCTCAAAAAGCATTGGCCGGGCTCGGTTCTTCAAGGTTTGATCAATAAATCGCTTTCTTTGCTCTGCTTCTTGGCCTCCTCTTCCAGAAGAGCCGTCAGACTCCTTTTCACCAGTTCGAGAAGGAAAGGATGGATGGATAGAATTCCCCCTTCGGTTTCCATTCCCAACGCGGCCACGAAGCTCATTTGCGCCTCGTTCTCCTTTCCTGTCTTCCAAAGAACAAAGGCCATCTCTTCCAGCCTCCGCCGGAAAATAGCCCGGCGTTCCCTGGTGAAGAGCTCTTCCACGGCCTGCCGGTAGATCTCCATGACCCGGCCTTCTTTCTGGTAGGGGGTGAGGACCAGACGGCTTTCGGAGGCCTCTTTCACGAGAGTCAGGTACTTCCTGGCCTCCTCTTCTTCCAGGTACCAGATCTGGAATGACGGGTTTTCGAAGAGAGATCCGGTCCGGTCCAAGAGGTCGGACCGGTTTTTCCATTCTTCCTCTTTCAGGTATAGATGGATGAGCGGCCGCAGGGGCATGGCAGGAGGGGACCCCATGAGGGTCTTCCACTTCAGGAAATCCCCCGGTGGAGTCTCTCCCTTCTTCGAATGGAGCTCTGAGGCCTCGATCATGAGGCCGAGGCAGTATTCCGGGTCGGCCTCCACGATTTCCCAGGGGGCCTGTTTGCGGAACTCCTCCACGTATTCGTGAAATTTCTTCCGGGAAGTCTCAAAGGCCTGAAAGTCCATGATCCCCTGGGAGTCGGTGATCAACGCATGAAAGGCTGCGACTCCCCGGGGGGGCTGGGGCCGGACCAACCAGACCATTCGTGTTCCCGCCCCGTCGAGAGCGCTCAAGAAACCTTCCGCGGGAATCGGCTGGCCTGGATGGAATACGGCGGGAGAAACGTCTCTGATTTCATCGACCTCTAATCCCTGACTTTTCAGCCGAAAAATGGACTTGCGGACGTTCTTGAGAACCGCCCGGGAAGAAGACTTTTCGGCCAGGCGTTGGAGGAGGATTCCGGCCTCGGGAGAATTCCAGCGCCCCAGGCTATCGGCCAGGGGGAGGTCGATTTTTTCCTCCCTTCCCAGGATCGACTGGAAGAAAGGGTAGATCTCTTCCGCTTTATTCTTCACCAGGGAGGAGAATACCCGTTCCAGTAATCCGGAGGAAAGGGATCCCATCCGGGCGAGAGCAGGGGTCGCGTCCTCGGACCAGGCCTCGAAGTTATCCTCAACTTCTTTTAGAAAAGCGTCCGCGTTAAGCGAAACGCCTGCTTCCTCTTTTTTAGAAGGCTTTTTCTGCTTATCCATCGCAACCTCGGGTCAAATGATTTTTCCACATCCGCCATGCGTCATCATTAGCCATTTGCGAATCAAAAAAAAACGTTAACCGCAGAGAACACAGAGGGCGCAGAGAATTAAAAAAAGGAATAATGGAATAGTGGAACAATGGAATAATGGGTAAAAACCAAAATACTTAAACCCAACATTCCATTGTTCCAATATTCCAGGTTTCGGATATTTCATCATTCCAGCATTCCAATTTGTTTGCTCTGCGGTTTCTGGGCTCAGGGGTCTGAAGCGGGCTGCAGGTCGATGATCCGCAGCTGGAGGCTTCGGCTTCCCTGGTACAGATTAACCTGGGGAGAAAAAGCCATCCTCATCCCTTCCCCGGACAGGGGGTGCCACGAGCCCATGCCGAACCCGATGGCCTCCCGGGTCCGCCGTCCTTCCTTGATGCGAATCCGCAGATGGCCCTTGCCCACCAGGCGAGAACCAACCACCTTCAGGTTTTCCATCCCCAGGACCGGCTCGGGATTCCCCATCCCAAAGGGGGCCAGCATTTCCAGCTCGGACAGGAAGGGCTCGTTGAGTTGCTCCAGGCTGGTCAGGGCGTCCAGGGTGAGGCGCGGAACCGCATCTTCCTCGGTAAGCCTGGCCCCCACGATCTCATCAAAGGCCCGGGCAAAGTCGGGAATCCGGTCCGCCCGGATCACCAGCCCGGCGGCCTGGGCGTGCCCCCCGAAAGTTTCCATCCAGTCCTGGCAGGCCTTCAGCCCTTCAAAAAGGGAAAAGGCGCCGATGGAACGGCCCGAGCCTTTTCCCAGATTCTCCTTCAGGGCAATCAGAATGGTAGGACAGTTGAATTCCTCCGTCAAGCGGGAAGCCACGATGCCGATGACCCCCGGATGCCAATCCTGGGAGGCCAGGACAATGGACCTTCTCCTCCCTTTTGGGCCCTGGGATTCGATCATCTCCCTGGCCTCGGAAAGGATCTTTTCCTCGATGCGCTGACGGGAGGAATTCAACTCGTTCAGACGGGCGGCGACGCTTCGGGACTGTTCCGGGTCATTCGAAGTCAGGAGATGAATGACGT
>JAPLIW010000577.1 GCA_026388915.1 Deltaproteobacteria bacterium | reverse complement strand
GCCAAGACGGGACCCCCACAATATCCTTTTTAGTTCCGGCTAGGCCGGGTTAGGAAGGAAACGATGAAGAATCCGGCACAAATCTTTCTCTCTCTGATCTTCGGGTTTGTTTTTTCCCTCTCTCCTTTGTTTCTTCAGGCCGCGGAGATTACCCCCTTCTATACCCAGAATCAGAGCCCTCTGGTGCAGATTTACGGCTTGCCCTTCATCGGGGATCCTTCTTTAGCGCCCCCCGGGAAAGCTGATTTCAGGCTGATCGTTGACCTGGCGAGCAACTTCGTGGACGACTCCAACCCCCGCGAAAGCATCCTCCTGGACGGGGAGAGCACCCGGATTTCCTTCGATGCCCGCTACGGAATCAAAAAGGATTGGGAGATCGGGGTGGTGATACCCTACGTGGCGCAGAGCGGGGGTTTTCTCGACGGATTCATCGAGGGATACCACAGCCTCTTCGGCTTTCCTCAGGGCGGACGGGACCAAGCCCCCCGAAACCGTCTTCTTTACCAGTACGTAAAAGATGGAAGCGAGCGCCTGAAAGTGGACCATTCCAGCTCCGGGCTGGGGGATATCAGCTTGAGCGGAGGCTGGCAGATTTACGGCGGGAAGGGCCAGCCTTCTTCCCTGGCGCTGCGCTCGAGCCTGAAGCTCCCCACCGGCTCCAGCAGCGATCTTCACGGCAGCGGAAGCTGGGATTTTTCCTTCTGGCTGGTGGGAAGCCATGACTGGCAGTTGCTTTACGGTCATCTTACCTTGTTGGGGGCGGCAGGGCTGATGGGAATGACCGATGGAGACGTCCTGGAGAGCCAACAGCGCAACGGAGTGGGGTTCGGGAGCCTGGGAATCGGCTGGAGCCCGGCCCGCTGGATCACTTTCAAAGTCCAAGCCAACGGGCACACTCCTTTTTACAAGGACAGCGAGCTCCGTGAGCTCAATATGAGTTCCATCCAGTTAACCATCGGCGGGACTCTGACCTTTTCCGAGAAGATCTCCCTGGATGTGGGTGTTACCGAAGACGTGATCGTTAAGACTTCGCCCGATGGGGTCTTTCACCTGGCTTTGAGGGGGTGTTTTTAGAAAAGTGATTCATGTCCGTGTCGGGGTCAGCAGAAGAAATGTCACGAATCACTGACCCGGACACTTCTTTACCCCTTTCCGCGGGCCTTCTTCACCTCGGCCACGAACTTCCGGGCGTTCTCGGCGATCACCGAGAATTTTTTCTCGGCCACCGCTTTCTTGTCCACCAGCTCTCCGCCGGCGGCAATGGCCGCAGCCCCCGCCTTGATGAACTCCCCGGCGTTTTGAAGATTCACCCCGCCGGTGGGAACCAGGGGGATGTGAGGCAGGGGTCCCCTGAGGGCCCGGATGTAGGCCGGTCCGCCCACCTGGGCGATGGGGAAGACTTTGACCAGGTCGGATCCCGCCTCCCAGGCGGTCAGGATCTCGGTGGGGGTCAGCGCCCCCGGGATGACCACCGCGCTGTAGCGTTTACACATCTTAATCACATCCAGGTTCAGGGTTGGAGTTACGATGAATTGGGCCCCGCTCAGCAGGGCCGCCCGGGCGGTTTCGGGATCGAGGATCGTTCCCGCTCCCAGCAGAACTTCCTTCCCAAATTTTTGGGTAACTTCCTTCATTACCTCCAGGGCTCCGGGCACGCTCATGGTTACTTCGACAACCGAGATCCCACCCTCGCGAATCGCCTTGGCCACCTCGAAGGCTTCCCCAGCCGAAGCCACCCGGATGACCGGGACCACTCCTTCGTCTATTATTTTGGCCAGCACTTCTTTCATAGCTTCTCCTTCCGATGTGAATTGCAGTTCGGCGGTTTTTCATTCCGCATTCCGCAATCCGCATTCCGCAATTTCTTTATCTGGATATTCTCAGTCCCGCCCCCTTGATCTGCGCTTCCACTTCTTCCAGGGTGGACCAGTTGAAATCTCCGGGCATGCTGTGCTTCAGCGCCGAAAGGGCATTACCGTATTTCACGCCTTTCTCGGCTCCCCCGGTCAGGTAGCCGTAGAGGAACCCGGCGGTGAAGGAATCGCCCGCTCCGACCCGGTCTACGATCTCCACCGTGTAGGTCCGGTCCGAATAGATCTTCCCGTCGGCGTAAGCGATGGCCGTCCAGTTGTTCTTCCAGACCGACAGATCTTCCCGCAGGGTGATGGCCACGGCTTTGAATCCGAAGGTCTTGGACAGCCTCTCGGCCGCCTTCTGATAATTCTCCTCGCGAATCCCGAAGACTACCCCGGTGTCTTCTTCCGTAGTGGTAATGATGTCCACCAGCTTCATCAGGGGCTCCTGGCACTTCTTGGCGTCGGCGGGAGACCAGAGCTTTTTTCGGTAATTCAGGTCGTAGCTCACCAGGCATCCCGCTTCCTTGGCCTCCTTCATGGCCGCAGCCGTGGTCTCGGCCGCCGAAGCGCTGAGGGCCGGGGTGATCCCGCTCACGTGAAAAAGTTTGGCCTTGGAGAGAATTTTCTTCCAGTCCACTTCCTTGGGTTGGATCAGGCTGATCGCTGAGTTCGCCCGGTCATAAAGAACGGAACTGGCCCGGGGAGCAGCGCCGTACTCGACGAAATAAAGGCCCTGCCGTCCCTGATCGCTGAAGATCACGTGGGACGTGTCCACTCCCAGCTCCCGCGCGCGGTTGCGCACCATCTTGCCCAGGGGATTGCTGGGGAGCTTGGAGACCCAGGCGGAGGACATTCCCAGGCGCGACACCCCCACAGCGACATTCAATTCGCTCCCCCCGATCTCCACCTCCAGGGAATGAGTCTGCTCCAGCCGCGCGAAGTGCGGCGGCGAAAGGCGGAGCATGGCTTCACCGAAAGTAACCACATCGTACATCATAGTCCCACCTCTCATTTACGAAATAATAGGGATGTTACTAAGGAGTCCATTATAGTCTAAACATTAATTGGAAGACGTTGCCTTTTGAAAACCTCGAACTGGACTCCGGCTTTCGCCGGAGTGACGAACATTAGAAAGGCATGGTTCCTGGTTGTCATTCCGGCGAAAGCCGG
>JAPLIW010000149.1 GCA_026388915.1 Deltaproteobacteria bacterium | reverse complement strand
TAAGAATGGCCAAAAGCTCAAGACCGGGATGCACGGAGAAAAAGGGCCCCATTTTCAACACTTACCGGAAAGCCAAAAACACCAAGGGGCTTTCAGGATGTGATCTCTGCGCTCTCTGCTTCCTCTTCAGTTATCTTTTTGTCTTTATCCGAGGAAGATAAAAAGAAAAAACCGTAAACCGCGGAGATCCGGGAGGACGCAGAGGGGATGAAATACTCATTGAATGGTTTGTTTTTTTCCCCTTTCGGAAGAAAAAACTCTGCGGTCTCCGCGTGCTCTGCGGTTCAATTCTTTTCTTCATCCCCGGCCGACACGAAGATTTTTATAATTTCCTGAGCAACAAGGAAAGGAGCAGCCCCATGGGAAAAACAGCTCGAATGATTGGGATTTTGACGGCGGTCCTGGCCGGTTTTGTGTTTTATCTGCAATCGAACGCCGATGAATTCACCGCCGAGGATCTCAAAAGGTGGGAAGAACAGTTCGCGGGCGTGGTCAACGAGGGGGAAAAGCTGTTTCACAGCGGGAGCCTGGGGAAGAACCGGGTGTCCTGCGATCAATGCCACCCCAACGCGGCCAACACCCACCCGGAAACCTATCCCAAGTTTCAGAAACAGCTGGGCAAAGTGGTGAAGCAGCAGGAGATGATCAACTGGTGCATTCAAAATCCGCTGGAAGGGGATCCCCTGCCTTTGGATGACCAGAAATTGACGGCTATCGAATCCTACATAACCTACGAGCGCCGCAGCGTCCCCCTGGCCCCCGGCAAGCATTAAAAGAAGCCCGCCATGAAAGGGAGCCGGTTGATCTCCTCGCCGGCTCCCCAGTCCCGCAGTACACGTTCTCCCATTTTTTTCTACTCCGAAAGAATTCCATCCAGTCATATGACTCCATCCACCTGCCCCATCCACTTCATATTTTAAATCCCAGAGCCCGGGACACTTTTTTCTTGGGGCTGCCCTTCTGGGATTGGGCCTGATCTCGCGGAAGCGCAGGAATGGATAATCTGAGGAAATAAGAAGCGTCGTTGCAAAAGGGGATCGCCGGTGTTATCGGCAATCCCCTTTCCTTTCCAACCGTCGGGGTTCTTTACATAATTTAACAAGGAATATAACTTTTTGTTTTTATTGACTTTTCCAAAAAATCATTTTATCAGTTTCTGGTAGGTGTCGGGTTATTTTTCAATAATGCTTTCGTTGCTCACATCAAAAGATGTTGATAATGTAATAATTACATGCCCTTATATAATTGGCCCAATAGTTGCTTTACTGATAATTACGATGGCATAATTATCAAATTAGCTAAAGGGAGGGCAAGAGTTATGAAAAAGATAGTAACGATTCTGAGCACTGTTTTGCTAGCGGTCTTTATGCTCATGACCGGAGTCGGTCAAGCAACACCTATCCAAGGTGCACTTTGGGACCCTGCCGATACTTTTGCAGAAAACCCGGGCATCGGTCCTCCGGGCGGTAGCCCGAACGCCACATTTACAGTCAACTCTCTTGATTTTGACAGCGCGAGAGGCACCTTCACTTACGATACATGGCTCAAAGGTGCTCCAGCCAGCAACCCCAATGGTCTTGTTTGGGTCAGCGACCCGGATAACATCAAGAACAGCTTCTACACCTCTTCAGGCCATGGGACCTTCTTCCAGTTCACGGGGACGGCTTTCTTTCCCGCGAACGTCGCGATAAGACATGATGATGGCTTCTGGCTAGATTTAGGGGGTACAATATATGATCATTCAGGTCCGACCGTGGCCATTACTGATTACCTTGGTAACCTGCCTGGCACTTATACATTCACCCTGAGATACGGAGCGTGGAATGATTTTCCTGAAGTGCTTCAGGCACAAGGCGTTAGTTCAGTCCCCGAACCCATCACGATGCTCCTTGTTGGGTTTGGTATGTTGGGAGTGGCGGGAATCAGGAGAAAGCTTAGAAGCTAAATTGAATCAGATCTGCAAAACGAAAGGCAGGGTCGATTGGCTCTGCCTTTTGTTTTTGGTGCGCCCGGAAGGGCGCAATTCACCTGGAGGTGCAAGTCCTCTACGACCCTGATGCCGGGAACCGTTTGCCGAACCGCAATAGGGAGTTGGGTTGGTTCTTGGGTTGCATAACTCAGGCGCATCCGCCCTCCTGCATTCCACGCCAAAAAGCCGCCCATTTTTCCTGAACAAAAGGTCGATTCCCACACCGATGTGAGTAGCCCCCAAAAAGGCATCATCGGGATCCACGGCCCGGATCTCCCGGGAAAAGGAACTGGACCGCCTTCTTTCACCGCCGCCGGAAGAGGAAGTGAGGGAAATGCCCGAGGACTATCTATAAAGAAAAAATACTTGGTCAGAGCGGTACAAACCCAAAATCCTGCTGCGTCCTCCCACCCTATGACCCGCCGGCCGGATATCGATTTAAATCCAAATTAAGGAATTCTTCTGGTGAATCGCAAGCCTGTCAACTCAAAAGATCCCACTCACCAGAAAGACCCCACTCACTGCGGTTTTTCGTTGTTTCCTAATTCCAGCCATTTTCATTATTGCCGATTGCGGATTTCAGTTTTTTTTATTTTTTTTTCACTCCGCATTCCGCAATCCACATTCCGCAATTCCGAAGGCCCGCCCGTTTCATGGCTTGTCTCATGAGGGCAGAACCCGAATGCGGTGGTGCCCCCCGGGAACCGGGAGGGGGGTGAGGACCGGGGTTTGAAAGGGATCCGCCCTGGACGCGGGGCAGGGGAGGTCAAACGGCAAGGTAGGTGCGGCCGATTTTCTCATCTTTCAGGAAATCCTGAACCGTGCCCTCATATTTTATCGTTCCTTTTTCCAGGATATAGAGGCGGTCGCTCAAATCGAGAGAGAACCTTTGGTTTTGCTCGCAGAGGAGGATCGTCATACCCTCCCGGCGCAATTTGGCGATTTGCTCGCCGAGCTGCTGAACCACGAGAGGGGCCAGGCCTTCGGAGGGCTCGTCCAGTAGGAGCAGGTCGGGATTGCTCATGAGCGTCCGGGCGATGGTGAGCATCTGCTGCTCGCCCCCGCTTAAATACCCCCCCTTCCGGCTCTGGATGGGCTTCAGGGCCGGGAAGAGATCAAAGACCCTTTCCAGCGTCCAGACGTTTTCCTTTTTCCTGCCCGGCTGGATGGCCACGTCAAGGTTTTCCCATACGGTCAAATCGGAAAAGATCCTCCGGTCCTCCGGGACAAATCCGATTCCCAGCCGGGAAATCTCGTAGGTCGGCTTCCCGGCGATCTCTTCGCCCCTCCATTTGATGGAACCGGATTGCGGGGGCGTCAGACCCATGATGGACCTGAGGGTCGTGGTCTTCCCCACTCCGTTTCGCCCCAGGAGGGAGATGATTTCTCCCTCTTGAACCTTCAGGGAAACGCCGAAGAGGATCTGGCTCAAGCCGTACGCCGTGTATATATCGTTGACCTCAAGAATCATCGCCGTTCCCCCAGGTAGACCTTCTGCACTTCGGGATTATTGCGCACCTCCTCGGGCGTCCCCTCGGCAATCAGCCGCCCCTGGTGCAGGACCATGATCCGTTGGGAGATGGAGAAGACCACTTCCATATCGTGCTCCGTGAAGAGAAGGGTAAGCCCTTTCTCCCGGGTGATCTTCCCGATCAATTCCATGGTTTGGTGCGTCTCTTGGGCGGACATTCCCGCCGTCGGTTCATCCAGAAGGAGAAGCTCGGGCTCGCTGGCCAGGGCGATCCCCAGTTCCAGCTGCTTTTGAAACCCGTAGGAAAGAGACCCGCTCACCGTCTGGGCATATTCCCCGAGGCCGACTCTCCCCAGGATCTCCCCGGTTTCCTCCTGGAAGAACGAATCCACGGGCCGGAAGAAGGTGAGGCTCTTTCCCCGGTGGGCCAGCACGGCAGCCTGGATGTTCTGGAAAACGGTCAGCCGGGGGAAAATGTTGGTCCGCTGGAAGGAACGGCCGACGCCCAACCGGCAGATCTGGTGGGGGCGGCGGTTGGTGATGTCCAGATCCTTGAAGGTTAATTTCCCCTCATCGATGCGCAGGTGGCCGGTAATCAGGTTAAAAAGGGTCGTCTTGCCCGCGCCGTTGGGGCCGATGATAGAGCAGATCTCCCCCTTGGGGATGGAAAAACTCACCCCGTTGATGGCCACGAATCCGTCGAAGGATTTCTTGACCTTTTCGACCCCGAGAATCATCGGTTCCCTCCCGGACGGGCAAAGCGAGCCTGCAGGAACCCCAGGATCCCCCCGGGGAAGAAGAAGAGGAGCAACGCCAGGGTGAATCCCAGGATCAGCGGCCAGTGTTCGGTGTAGGAGGTGACCTGCATCCTCACGAAGAGCAGGAGGGCCGCTCCCACGACGGGGCCGAAAAAGTTGTAAATGCCCCCCAGGAGGGTCATGATGAGCACCTCCGCGGAGGCCGGCCAGAACAGGATATCGGGGAAGACGCTGTGGTTGAAAATCCCGAAGAGCGCCCCGGCAATGGCGGCAAAGACCCCGGAGATCATGAAAGCGATCAGCTGGAAAAGCTTCACATGGATCCCGATGAATTCGGTGCGCTCGGGATTTTCCCGGATGGTGGTAAGGATCCGGCCGAAGGGGGAGTTCACCACCTTGCGGAGGAGAAACAGGGATCCGGCCACAACCCCCAGGGTGAAATAGTAAAATAGGACCTTGGAATCCAGGAACTGGGGGAAGGGGACTCCGACGAAACCGTTGTCCCCGCCGGTCAGGGAATTCCACTTGAAAGCCATCGCCCAGACGATCTGCGAGAAGGCCAGGGTCAGCATGGCAAAGTACACCTTGGTCAGACGGACACAAAAGAAGCCGATGATCAGGGCGGAGATTCCTCCCAGGGCGCCCGCCGCGGCAAAGGCCAACGGGAAGGGGACCGAAGCCTTCTTCATCAAGAGGGCGCAGGTGTAAGCGCCGATCCCGAAGTAAGTCGCGTGGCCGAAGGAAACCAACCCGGTGTACCCCAGCAAAAGGTTGAGGCTCACCGCAAAAAGGCCGAAGATGAGGATGTCCGTCCCCAGGAAGACGTAGAATCGGGATTCGGTCAGGGGGATGCAGAGCAGGAGAAGGATAATAAGAAGCAGGATCCAGTTTTCTTTGGACATGATTCGATTACCGCTGCAAAGGTCTCCCCAAAAGCCCCCAGGGCCGGATGATCAGTACCAACGCCATCAGGACGTAAATGAAAGCCAGGGAGAGGCGGGGAAAAACCAGAATTCCCAGGGCATAAACTTGGCCCACGATCAGGGACCCGAGAAAGGTCCCCCAGAAGCTTCCCAACCCCCCGATGACCACCACGATGAAGGCGTTGATGATGACCTCCACGTCCATGCCCGGGACGATGGCCGAGACGGGAGAAACCAGAGCACCGCCCAACCCGGCCATCCAGGCGCCGATGAAAAAAACGACGGTGAACAGGCGGTTCACGTTGATCCCCAGGGAGCTCAACATTTCCCGGTCCAGCGCGGCCGCCCGGATTTTCCTTCCCCAGCGGGTGCGCAGCAGGGCAAACCAAAAAGTAAAAGCGATACAGGGGCCCAGAAAGATGATGACCAGGTTATAAGTGGGGAAATATTGGTCCAGGATGAGAACC
>JAPLIW010000594.1 GCA_026388915.1 Deltaproteobacteria bacterium | reverse complement strand
GGATCATGGACCGCGGACCATGCCTTCCCCGGTCAAAAGCCGCCTTTAAACAGGTGGAGTATAGGAGAAAACGGATGGAGGATCAACAGAAAATTAATCCCCCTCTTTTCTGACCCTCCGGTGCCGGATGGAGAAATGGCCTCCCGGTAAATATCCTCCCGGGCTTTCATCGCCCTTTCTGCACCGGCAACAGAATATGAGAAGGGTGCGCGGCGTCGTGGTAGACGGCCTGGTGGGCGAGGTTGTAGCGCTGCTCCAGGCCCAGGGGGCCGCCGGTGTTGGGGTTGACGTCGAAGCGGGGCCAGTTGCTGCTGCTGACGTCCAAACGGATGCGGTGCCCTTTTTTAAAGATATTGGATGTGGGGTATAGCTGGAAAACGAACTCATAGGCCTTCCCGGGTTCCAGAAGCTCCGGTTTCTCAAAGCCGTTTCGGTACCGGGCCCGGAGGATGGAGTCGGTCAGGTTGATGGCCAATCCGTCCGGGTCGTCGTCGGCAGGCGGATAGACGTCGATGAGCTTGGCGGTAAAATCAGTATCCACGGCTGACGACGAAGCCCACAGGTGCATTTCGATGGGGCCGGTGATTTCCATGTCCGATTCCAGCGGGGGAGTTTGGAAAGTCAGGATATCGGACCGCAGGCTCAGCGGCTGTTTGTCGGTGCATCCCATGCTGCCGCTTCGGCCGCGCTGATCGAAGGCGCCCGGCTTCATCACGATATCGACCGCTGAAATCCCGCCGCCGAGAGTGGGCACCGGGTCCCGGGGGTTGAAGGTATATCGGCTGGGGAGAATGTCCGGTTTCCCGGGCTTTTGCGGAGACAGGGTTCCATCGGCTTGAAGGTAATAGGGAGTGTACCGGGTGCCGGGGATGGGCCAGTCATCCAGGCTCCGCCAGAAGCCGCCGTGGTGGATCCGTCCCGGATAGTCTGACACCTCCCCGGGCGCGCCGTCGATGGCCCGCCCGCCGTCGCCCGTTCCCATGGTAAAGATCTGCACCGGCCGCCAGTCGGATACCTCGGTATTCATGCCTTTCAAAAAGCGGTCGAACCAGGCCAGCTTTAAATCCAGGTAGTTGATCTCCGCCTCCGTGCCGAAGTCGAGGTCCCCCGCGTAGGTGATCTCATACTTTGCGTGCGTCCATGGCCCCATGAGCAGGTACTGGGGGGCTTTCTTTATCTTTCTCAGCTTCATAAAGCTTTCGCAGGTGTTGCGGGCATAAGAGTCATACCATCCCCCCAAGTAGAGGCTCGGCACATCGGCATGCTTCGGGTAGTACTCGGATATGGCATAGCCGCGATGCTCCTTCCAATAGCGGTCATAGTCCCCGTGGGTAAGAATGTCCAGCGCCCACTGTTCATAAGACGGCAGCCTTCGCAGAAGGGTGGCCCCTTTCTTGAGCGGGGATCGCCGCAGGATCTCGGGCATCTCTTCGGTATAGGCCTTGATGAGCGCTTTCTTCAGGTTCGGGTCGGCGGCCGCCTCTTTGCTGGTGATGGCCATGCGGAAGACATACACATGAAACCGCAGCTCCAGGGCCCCGTTGTGGCGCATGGAGCTGTGGTAGTAGTTGGAAGCCCCTACGGCCACGATCATGGTGGAGAGATGGGGCGGGGAAAGGGTGGCCAGGGCGCTCTGGTCGCTTCCGGCGTAGGAGTCTCCCATGGTGCCCACCTTGCCCGTGCTCCATTTCTGGTTTCCAAGCCACTCGACGGTGTCGTAGCCGTCATGCGCTTCTTTGGCGAAAGGATACCACTCCCCTTCAGAATCAAAACGTCCCCGCACGTCCTGGATCGCGCACACGTATCCCCGACGGGCAAAGTATTATCGCCAGAGGCCGGAAAGTAGAGATCCGAGGCCAGCTTGACGCCGTCCCGCATGGGGATCATGACGTTGGATCGGATGATGGCGTCGTACTGCATATGAGAGCCTTCGTAAAGGTGGGGCATGGGATGCTCCTTTCGATTGGGTTAAACTTGATGAGACACAGATAAACACGGCGCGGCAGAGCCGCAACCAAAAGGAATCACCCCCTCCCTCCCCTCCCCCCTCGAGGGGGAGGGTTAGGGTGGGGGGGATGCTTTTTGCTTAACAAAATTTAAAGAGTTTGCACGTAAGTAGTATAGATGAACACAGATTTTATGTTTGCAAAAGACCTAATGGGACGCGGATGAACACGGATGAACACGGATAAGGCAAGAGAATAAAAAGATGAACGATTAACCGCGACCCCCAGGGGCGGGTTTCAAACCCGCCCCCGCTTCGGTTCGAGAATTTGAAAAGCAGCAGCTTCGACCTTCACCCGGCCCCAGGTGTAACGCATGGGGACCAGTTCGAGATTGCCCCAGACGGAAGCCTGGTCGGCATAATGCGGGCTTCCCGGATGGCCGGAGGCGCCCAGGGGCACGACCCAGCATGAATTTTCCCAGTCAGAGGTGTCGAAGATATAGCGAACCACCGAAAGAAGCGTCACGTCGAAGGGGCGGCCGGGCGAATAACCGGCGGCATAAGGAGTATCTCCATCTCCTCCCATGGATATCGGGGGCGGGTTCAGGAAGTTTTCCAGCCCGGGAAACAAAGGGGAGATCGGATGTTTGGGGGAAGTCCGATGGACGGCGCCCCATTTCCACGCTGCCATATCGTCTCCCAGGCGCTGGCGGAGATACGCAACCGCTTCATCCATAGCCTCGGCGGCGATGGAAACCCACGTGGCCCCCGGTGGAAGAAAAGAGGTATCCCCGTTCCTTGCCTGGCTGACGATTTGAGAGGCCAGTTCGCCCAGATGCCGGGGGGCCCCTCTCCCCGTGGCATTGAACATGACGTCCACCAGCGGTCCCATCAGACTTCCTATGATCTTATGCAGGAGCCTGACCCGGAAGGCGGCATAGATCGTCGGGGCAACGGCATCACGCTCCATGACGCCGTTCCAGTGGGCCAGCATGGATTGCGCTCGGGCCGACCCTTCATCGGCCGGCTTCGCCGCGGCGATAAGCTTTATAAATACCTGCGCGGGTATGGACAGAGAATCCCCGTGGATGGAGCGCATATCCTCTACGGTCGCTCCGCGTAGGTTGTCCAGCCGTTCATAAATCCGCCGGGCTCGGTATTCGGGGGCATAGGTCAGGGCGATATAGTAGGGGTATTTTTCATCAGGGATCCGGTTGTTGGCGGAGACGATGAAACCCGTGGAGGGGTTGCGCAGCCTGGATAGCTTTTCAAAGGGGATGTTTCCCTGCCACTCGTGGTCTCCGCTCCAGCCCGGGACCGGCAGCCAGGCGTTAGATATGGACCGAATGGGCACCTGTCCCCGGTGCAGGTAGGCGATGTTCCCGTGGACATCGGCGGAGACAAGATTGTTGCAGGGGTCCACCCATCGGCGCATGGACTCGTTCAACTCGTCGACGGAAGCGGCCTTCATCATGGGCAGAAGGCATTCAAACCCCCGGTAAGGGAAGGCCGTAGCCGTGTAGGCAAACGACAGCCCGTACCCCTTTCCCGGACCTCCGGCGATAATCGGGCCATGGCGCGTGACGGTCACCTCGAGTTCCTGGGCCGCCTCCCCTTTCACTTTGATTTTCTCCCGCCGGACTTCGGCTTCTTTCCACTGGCCCCGGAATTCATAATGAGCGGTTCCGTCCGGAGAGAACCGTTCGAGGTAAAGATCCTGGTAATCGGCCTGGGCGTGGGTGACGCACCAGGCCACCTGGGCGTTGTGGCCGAAGTGAGGAAAACCGGGGACTCCCGGGAAGGAGAGCCCGATGACGTCGAACTCCTCACCGGCGATGTGGTTCTGGTAGTAACAATTCGGGGTATCCAGGAGGCGATGGGCGTCACCCGCCAGGAGCGGCTTTCCGGAGGCCGTGCGGCTTCCATGGACAGCCCAGTTGTTGCTGCCCGAATCCGGGTCCTCCTGGAGCCAGCGGATGCCCTCCAAATTTCGGCTCAGTTCTTCGAGCCCGTTCAGAACCGGACCTCGGTATGTTCCGCCCGGGGGCACGATCACCAGATCTCCGGGCGGGTGGCCCCGCAACAGGGCCGCCGCTTTTTCCGAACCCAGGATGTTCGCCAGCTTTGCCCGCCAGAGCTTTCCCTCAAAGACCCCCATCATAATGTGACGCACTTTGAACACGGCAAAGGAATCCCGGGGCTGCCAGGGCTCCGGCTTGGCGTCGAGAAGGGTATATTCGATGGGCAGCGCATCGGTGGTTTCGATAAAGGCGTTGACCCCGGCCGCGTAGGCCTCCAGCATGGCCCGGGTGGGAGCATCAACGGACTGGTAATCGTTCTCCACGGTCGCGCCGATCTG
>JAPLIW010000417.1 GCA_026388915.1 Deltaproteobacteria bacterium | reverse complement strand
TATTGCTAAAGAAGTGCCACCCTTGAAAGAAGCATTCATAAACCTCCCGGTAATAATACAGGAGAAGACCGAAAGCCAGGAGCATCAAACCATAGGGAAGAAACGTTTTCCAGTTCGTTCTGAAGTTTTCCGTAGGCATGGGTTTTTTGTCAGTCAGAGGCACATCTTCCCCCGGTTATGCTTTGCCCTTAGTGAATGCATCCCAGATACATCTTCCCGAATCAATCTTGCACCGCAGCTGCGAATACAGCCGAGCATCTCAAAAATTGAAGAGCTTCATTCTTCGGCACCCTCGCGCTACTCCTAAATTTGCCCTGACGGGGGCTTTGCCCCTCCTTCCGCGAGTCCATTGGTCAGATCAAGTTCAGAGTATTCATTTGCACCGAGGATGAAGCCACTACCGTTATGGATGTTTTCATTAAAAAAAATCATCCCATACACTGATATCCCCAGGATTTCAGGGGTGATGAAAGAGTACTCATCCAGGGCAGTTTCTGATAAAATGAACGTATGCTGGTCTGAGAAAAAATTGATCCTCCTTCATCGTTCCTCAAGTTATGAAATGGCCGAGCAGCGCTTATTTATGAACTTGCTAAAATGGGGACGGGCCCGATTGTTTTCCCGCTCCACCGAGATAGCCGAGAGGCCCATCTCCATTATTCTCTGGAGAAATCCATCATGAAAACCTTAGGATTGGCCAAGTGGGGAGAAGGGGTTTCCAGCAAATTCCGCCTCTTCCTGGATGCTTTGAAGAGATTCAACGAGGACCACTGTTTTCTGCTCTCTTCGGGAGTCGCCTTCGCCCTTCTCCTTTGCATAATTCCGCTCCTCTTACTGGTGTTGGCGCTTATCGGTACCTTCCTTTTTAGCGATCAAGAGGTTTTAAATCATCTTAGCGGATATCTGAAAGATATGTTCCCATCCCTGGACCCAAGGATCAGGAAAAGCATCTTGAAAATCATGCAGGATCGGCGGATTGTGGGCATACTGGGCATTGGCGGATTACTCTGGACCTCCACCTGGGTTTTTAGTTCTTTGGGCAGCGCCCTCAATATTATCTTTCGAGTCGAAAAAGGTAGAAGCCTTCTCCGGGGGAAGGCCATCGATCTTTTCATGCTCTTTCTGGCGGGAACGATCCTGTTGGTAAGTATGGCCCTCAGCTCCGTGATTACCCTCTTCCAGGGGTACCTATTCAAGGTCCCTCTGGATATCGGCTTCATCTTTCATCCCATCCTGAAATACCTCATCCCGTTCTTTCTTACGTTTTGCATGTTTTTCTTGATTTACAAGATCGCCCCCAATAAAAGAATACACTCCGTGATTGCGCTCAAGGCTACTCTCGTGGCCAGCATTTTATGGGAGGTTGCCAAACAATTGTTTGGTTGGTATATCTCGCACCTGGGGAGATTCTCGGTGCTCTATGGTTCTTTAAGCACCTTGGCCATTTTCCTATTATGGATTTATTATACCTCGGCCATCTTCCTGTTCGGAGGTGAAATCGCCAGTTTATTGGAACAAGGAAAATCGATCCCAGCCGATAAGATCCAGAGCCCTTAAGGATTCCATGGTCGATCCAGCACGATCTCAATTTCCCTTTGATCCACGCAACAGTCCCACCAGCCCGATAATGATCGCGACAACACCGCCAACCAGCATCCATATCACCTTATCGGTAGGTGAGCCGGTGAAAAATCGAGAAATGTCGGAGCTGAATGATTTTGACGCGACGACGCCAAAGATCGTGAGAAGGATACCCCCGGCAAGAATTGCCAGCGAAACCGCTCTATTCATGGAAAAATCCTACTCTTGATTTTCATACCAGGCCCCACGAAAGGGTCATAGAAGTTTTGGCCCGCGAATGATTCTAAGCAAGATGATCACGATGGCGATGCCCACCGGGACTTTCTTTGAAGTTGGCCCGAGGAGGGTTTTCCTCCTCGGGTTTCTCGGAAATCCAGGATTCGGGTCAACACCGGCCGCCAGGCTCCGTCCGGGAAAGGATAACGGTCTCCTATTTCTTCACGTTCAGATTATTCTTTACCGATTTGACCCCTTTGACGCCGCCGGCGATTTCACCCGCTTTATCG
>JAPLIW010000561.1 GCA_026388915.1 Deltaproteobacteria bacterium | reverse complement strand
TAACCGCAGAGCACGCAGAGGGCGCAGAGAAGGATAAATAGAAATGGGTTTATTTACTTCCGACGGTTAATTTCTTGGTATTTTTTTATCTGCGTTTATCCGTGTTCATCTGTGTCCAATAAAATCTTTTTTTCTCCTCTGCGGTCTCTGCGCTCTCTGCGGTGAGGAATAAAAAATGATCATTAAAACCTATTGCGCCCGCATGGACCATGGGGGATGCGGCCTCCGGGTCGAGGTGGAAGACGGAAAGATCGTGAAGGTCGAGGGCGATCCGGATTCCCCCCTGAACCGGGGGACGATTTGCGCTAAAGGGATCGCCCAGGTGGAGCGGCTCAACCATCCCGACCGGCTGCGCCATCCGCTCAAAAGGATGGGGGAAAGGGGAGATGGAAAGTGGGAGCACATCTCCTGGGAGGAAGCCCTTACGACCATCTCCCAAAGGATCCTCCAGGCTGACCGGCGAAGTGTCGCCTTTGCCCAGGGAACTCCCAAGGGCCTGGAACTCTACATGATGATCCGCCTGGCCAACCTGCTGAAGGTTCCCACGGTCATCACCCCCGGGGCCATCTGCCATATGCCCCGGGAGACCGCCGCCATGATAACCTGCGGCTTCTTTCCGGTTCCGGACTATGATCATCCCCCGGCCCTGGTGTTGGCTTGGGGGAGCAACCTCTTCCAGACCAATGAGGAGGGGATCATCGGGTCTCAACTGCGGAGGGTTCTGGACCGGGGAGCCAAGCTGATGGTCATAGATCCTCGGAGAACCCAGTTGTCAAGCCGGGCAGACCTTTGGATCCAGCCCAGGCCCGGCACGGACCTGGCCCTTGCGCTCGGGATGCTGAAAGTGATCGTGGAGGACGGACTGTATGACCGGGCCTTCGTCGATCAATGGACCGTCGGTTTTCCGGAGCTGCAAGAACATTTGAAGGGCTATTCGTTGAAGGCGCTGGCCGAAATCACCTGGGTCCCCGAGGAGAAGATCGTCGAGGCAGCCCGTCTCTATGTCCGCACTCAGCCGGCCTGCATCCAGTGGGGAAACGCCATCGAGCACAACATTCACAGCGTGCAGACGGCCCGGGCGTTGATGATTCTGAAAACCATCAGCGGGAACCTGGATTCACCGGGTGGAAATGTGAATCGCCCTTCTCCTCCGACTCTGCGCCCGGGAGATTTTGTACAAAGCAAGGGCTTTCCCGAAAAGCGGGAGCAACTTCTGGCCCCTGAGTTCCGCCTGGCAGCCATGATGGGATTTACTCCCAGCCAGACCGTCGTGAAAGCCATCCTGTCGGGCAAGCCTTATCCCATCCGGATGATGTACATCCAGGGAGGGAATCCTCTTCTAAGCTATGCCAACGCCACGGAGACTTACCTGGCCCTGAAGAAACTCGATTTTCTGGCGGTGGCCGAGATCTTTCTGACCCCCACGGCGCAGCTTGCGGACATCGTTCTTCCCACGGCGACGAACTTTGAGTTCGACGACATGGGACACTATGGAATGCCCCACGGGTTCCTCCTGGCCCGGCCCAAAGTGGTCGACCCTCCGGGAGAATGCCGGCCGGATCTCCTCATCCTGAATGAGCTGGGTAAAAAGTGCGGGTTGGAAAAATCCTTCTGGCCCGATCTTCGCTCCTGCCTGGATGAGGTGTTAAAACCCGCAGGCCTTGACTATGAAGGTTTTAAGAGGGCGGGAATCCTGAAGGGGAATTGGAAGTACAAGAGTTATGAGCGGAACGGCTTCGGCACTCCATCGAAGAAAGTGGAGATTTTCTGCTCTCGCCTGAAGGATTGGGGATATGATCCCCTTCCGACTTATCGCGAGGAATTCTCTTTGCCCGACAGCGATCCCCATCGAATGGATAATTATCCGCTGATTCTCACCTCGGCCAAAGATCCCTGTTATTTCCATTCCGCCTACCGGAATCTTCCTTCCCTGAGAAAACTCTCCCCCGACCCGATTGTGCTGATCCATCCCCAGACTGCGGGAGAGATGGGAGTCGGAGAAGGAGACTGGGTGCTTATTGAAACCCGGCAGGGAACGATCCGCCAGAAAGCCGCTTTAAATTCCGACCTTGACCCCCGCGTCGTAGTCGCCGCTTACGGATGGTGGTTTCCGGAGAGAAAAGACCTGGAGCTGAGCGGCTGGAAAGAGTCGAACGTCAACATCCTGACGGAAAACGATCCGCCTTATGAGCCGACTATCGGCTCCACAAACCTCCGGGCCATTCCGTGCCGGATCTACAGAGAATAGAGGATCTCTCACAGAGAAAACAACAGGCAAACAAGGAAAACAAAAAAGCAAATACAATTGTCTCTCGCAGAGGCCGCAGAGCTCGCAGAGAAGGCAAAAAAATTTGAAATCCGGAATTTAAAAAAACGTAACACTTTAGCTCTTTGAAAAAGGTAACTTTTAGCTGCTGAAAAGATTCGCCAGAAATCCCCCCTGCCCCCCTTTGCAAAGGGGGGTGGGGGGGGATTTCAGCGGCGGCTACCCTAATCGATATTGCTTTGATATGATTTTCAAACGGCCAAATTGATACAAAAAACCATGTTCTTTAGAAAACTTTAGCGGTTTTTCTCTGCGTTCTCTGCGGCCTCAAGCGAAGCGGGCGAGAGATAAGATATTTGATTTTTTGCTTTACGCATTTTAGGCACTCCCGATGACAACTCCTTCAAGGAAAAAAGAGGCCCACAAGAATTGGATTAAGTTTATCGGTACCGCCGGCGCCCGTTTCGTCGTGGCCCGGCAGCTTCGATCATCGGGCGGTCTCTGGCTGTCCTTCCAGGGGGTCAACCTGTACATGGACCCCGGGACCGGAGCGCTGGTCCACTGCTTGTCAGCCAATCCCAAGCTTGACCCCACGACCCTGGATGGGATTCTCCTTTCCCACAAGCATCTCGACCATTCGGGCGATATCAACGCCATGGTCGAGGCCATGACCGAAGGCGGGTACCAGCGCAAGGGTAAACTCTTTGCCCCGGAGGAAGCCCTCGAGGACGACCCCGTGATTCTGCGCTATATCCGTTCCTACCTCGGAAAGATCGAAATTCTCAGGGAAAATGAGACTTATACTCTGGGAGACTTAAAATTCTCCACCGCCGGGAGGCATCACCACTCGGTTGAAACGTATGGCTTCAACTTTCACCTTCCAGAAGCCACGGTCTCCTACATCACCGACACCAAGTTTCACCCCGACCTGATTTCCCAATATCCCGGAGAAGTTCTTCTGCTGAACGTGGTCCTCCTCGCTGAGATGCCGGACCGCAAAATTGACCACCTCTCCTTCGAGGATGTAAAAATCATTCTAAAGGAAAGCAAGGCCAAGGTCATGGCCCTGACTCATTTTGGGACACGAATCCTCCAGGCCGACCCCGCAACGTTGGCCGAGCGCCTGAGTCAGGAGACCGGGAAAAGGATCATCGCCGCCCGGGATGGGATGATCCTGAATATAGATGAACTGATTGGGCAGTAAATCATAGAAGCCCCGGTGCTCATGCTAAGGAAACACTCAAAAGCAATAGAGTACCCTCCCCCTTGACGCGGGAGGGTGGAGGTGAATCATTTTGATCTCCATCTCTTCATTCCCTTCCGCCAGGGAGGAAATATTTAAATACGTTTTCGAACTGGAAGCACCAGAGAAAGGAGGAGTCCATGGTCTCCAATCCGAATATGGTTCGTAATGTTCTTATTACCTTCGCCATTGGATTCACAGCGGCCATATCCCCATTCCTTTTCATGCAGCTTCTGCCCGCGTTGCTGAACCCTTCCCTTAGCCTGGATGCACCCAATTATTGGGCGATCCTGCTGACCGGAATCTTGGTGGGAGTGATCATTTCCATCATCTTTGCCACTCAATTCGGAAAAAAGGAGCCGCAGGAAATATTTTTCTATGCCCTGGGGATTCCGGCCATCCTTATCGCCACGGTGAGCAACATCAGCACCGAATTCAAAGCCGTGCGCCAAGTCTCGGAAGTGAGAGAGAGTTTGACCAGCGCGGTTTTGAGCCCGCCCAAGCCCGAAGTCCTTCAGGAAATGCCGAAACCCGTCCCTCCGCCCCAACCTATTAAGCAAGGCCTGAACTCAAGGGGAATAGCTTGGGCGGAGGAAAGCCAGAAGGACCGCCCGCTCCTTCTGGCCCAGGCCCTTAATTACTTCGTCGCCATCGGCGAATACGATAACGAAAAAACCGCCTGGGAGGATTACCGGAAATGGAAAGAAAAGAAGCTTCGGACAGAACTCTATTTCCCCAAAGACCTGGGGGTGTTTGAAATTCGGAAAGGGCAGTACATCCTGGTATACTCCCGCCATTCATCGCCGGAGGAGGCCAACAAGGTTTTTCAGCTGCTGAGAATCAATGATTCGGGGTTGAATGTGAAGATTTTAAAATACTGAAAGAAAAGCCTTTTTCAAAAGCCTCCTCCTCTCTTGCTGGAGGCTAATCGCTGAAGGCTGACGGCCATTTCTTCTTTGTAAACTCAAGAACGTGAAGACCGTTCCCCGCACGGTAGGTAATATAGATTAGGCCATGGAAACTGGAAGGAGAAGATTATGAGACGAAGAAAGATCCTTATTTTCATGGGAAGCCCGCGAAGAGAGGGAAACAGCACCACCCTGGCCCGACAGGTTGAAGCTGGAGCAAAGGCCGCCGGAGCAGAGGTGGAAGGCTTCTTCCTCCACGGCATGAATGTTCGACCCTGCGATGCCTGTGATGCGTGCCGGGATAAGACGGACACGGACTGCATCCTGGATGATGACATGAAGGACATTTTCCCGAAACTCCGACAGGCCGAGGGAATCGTGATCGCCAGCCCCATCTACTGGTTCACGGTTTCGGCTCAGACCAAGCTCTTCATGGACCGTTGGTATGCGCTGGGAGG
>JAPLIW010000746.1 GCA_026388915.1 Deltaproteobacteria bacterium | reverse complement strand
AACCTCTCCCCTTTCGAATCTCCCCGGGAAAGGCCCGACCCAATGAAAGAATAACCACCTTAGGATGATGATCCGAATTCCTTCAGTCTGAACCCCATGGGCTAACCCCTCTCGCTTCCGGCTTCTTCTCGGACATGGGTTCTTTCCTCAAAAACTGGAGGTGGGCAAGGTGTCAGACTCCCCCCGATCGGAAATGGCCCTGATATTCCGGATTCGGTATTCGCCTCCAGTATTCGCCTCCGCCCTTGACTCTCCTCCATTTAATGCTTAATGTTCTTATATAGTTGGGGCCGGGATCGGGAGGAGACCATGCCGCCGAAAGACTTTGACCAGTTCAGCGATCAGGTTTATCGAATGATGAGCGATATGTTTAAGGACGCTAAACCCCTGTGGTATCAGCCTGATCGGTCCTTTTCCCCGCTGATGGATATCTATGAAACCGAGGACCACCTGGTCGTGGTCCTGGAGATCGCCGGGATGAAGGCGGAAGACATCCACGTCATCTTTGACAAAGATATCCTTTCCATCAGCGGGTTCCGGAAAGAGCCGTCTTCTCCGACCAAAATCCGTCTCCATCAGATGGAGATCGATTACGGGAAATTCCAGCGCACGATCCGGATTCCTTTCCCGCTGAGGTCCGATGATTTCAAGGCTTCCTACCGCCAGGGATTCCTCGTGATCACCGTGCCCAAAACCAAAGAGCCGGTCTCCCCCAATGTGGAGGTAAAGATCCGATGAAAGAGGATCCCATCGAAACGATCCTGGAAAACCTTTCTGCCCGGGAGGTGGCGGAGAAGGCCGAGGAGGCCAAGGGAATGGAGACTCCCGAAGAGCTCCCCATCCTTCCCATCCGCGAGTCCGTTCTTTATCCCAAGATGCTCCTGCCGTTCATGGTCAGCCAGGACCGGCTGGTCAAGCTGATCGATGCGGCCCTGCTGGCCAACAAAATGATCGGGATCGTACCCATCAAGAACAAGGAGGTCACGGAGGTCAAACCGGAAGACCTGTTTGCAGTGGGCACTGCGGCCTATATCTTGAAGATGCTCAAGATGCCCAACAACAGCATCCGCCTCCTGATTCAGGGGATTTCCCGGATCCAGGTGACGGAGTTTACCCAGCAGGAACCTTTCCTGCGGGCCAAAGTAAGGACCCTGGCCGATCAGGGAGAGAAGACCAACGAAACAAAGGCGTTGATGTCCGGGGTCAAGGGGATCTTCCAGAAGTTCGTCGAGATGGCCCCCAATCTTCCCGCCGACCTGGCCATCATGGCCATGAACGTGGAAGACCCCGGGATCCTGGCCGACCTGATCGCCTCCGTCCTGAACCTGGCCCTGGAAGACAAGCAGGCCATTCTGGAGACGCTGGACGTGAAGGCCCGGCTGGAAAAGGTGAATCTCCTCCTGAACAAGGAACTCAGCGTCCTGGAACTGGGGTCCAAGATCCAGAGTCAGGTCCGCGAAGGAATCGACAAGTCCCAGAGGGAATATTTCCTGCGCGAGCAGCTCAAGGCGATTCAGAAGGAACTGGGGGATAAGGATGAGCGGACCGTGGAGGTCGAGGAGCTTCGCCAGCGGATCGCCAAGGCCCAGCTTCCTCCGGAGGCCCTGAAGGAAGCGGAGCGGGAACTGGACCGCCTGGCCAAGATGCCCCCTTCGGCCGCCGAGTATACCGTGGCGCGGACCTACCTGGACTGGCTCATCGAGCTTCCCTGGGCGGCGGCCACGGAAGATAACCTGGACATCCAGCAGGCGCAGAAAGTACTGGATGAAGATCATTATGACCTGGAAAAGGTGAAGAAACGCATCCTGGAATATCTCTCCGTGCGCAAGCTCAAGGCCGACATGAAAGGCCCGATCCTTTGCTTCGTGGGGCCCCCGGGAACGGGGAAAACTTCGGTAGGAAAATCGATTGCCAAGGCTTTGGGGAGGAAATTCATCCGCATGTCCCTGGGCGGAGTGCGGGATGAGGCCGAGATCCGCGGCCACCGGCGCACCTACGTGGGGGCCTTGCCCGGCCGGATCCTCCAGGGAATCCGCAAGGCCGGATCGAATAACCCCGTCTTCATGCTGGACGAAATCGACAAGCTGGGCATGGATTTCCGGGGAGATCCCTCTTCCGCCCTGCTGGAAGTCCTGGACCCGGAGCAGAATTACACCTTCTCCGACCATTACCTGGAGGTGCCCTTCGACCTCAGCAAGGTGATGTTCATTACCACGGCGAATATCCTGGACCCCATCCCGGCGCCTCTGCGGGACCGGATGGAGGTCCTAGACCTTCCCGGGTACACGGAAGAGGAGAAACTGAGAATTGCCAAGGACTACCTGGTTCCGAAGCAGATTCAGGCTCACGGTCTCACCGAACAAAACATCCAGTTCCAAGACGAGGCCCTGCGCCGGCTGGCCCTGGAATACACCCGGGAAGCGGGAGTGCGCAACCTGGAGCGGGAGATTGCCAATATCTGCCGCGGAGTGGCCCGCAAGGTGGCCGAGGGGGCCGGAGGCCTCACGGTCGTGGATGCGAAAAGCGTTCCCTCCTACCTGGGGCCGATCAAATTCTTCTCCGAGGTGGCAGAGCGAACCTCTGAACCCGGAGTGGCCACGGGCCTGGCCTGGACCCCGACCGGAGGAGACATTCTCTTTATCGAAGCCACGCGCATGAAGGGACGCAAGGGTTTCAACCTGACCGGCCAGCTGGGAGAGGTCATGAAGGAGTCCGCCCAGGCGGCGTTGAGTTATGTGCGCGCCAGGGCCAAGGCTCTCCACATTCCCGAGAATTTCTTCGAAGGGAGCGACATCCACATCCATGTCCCCGCCGGGGCCATTCCCAAGGACGGCCCATCCGCCGGGGTCACCATGTTCACCGCCATCACCTCGCTCCTGACCGGAAGACCGGTGCGAAGCGATGTGGCCATGACCGGCGAGATCACCCTGCGGGGGCTGGTCCTCCCGGTGGGAGGAATTAAAGAAAAAGTCCTGGCCGCCAGGAGGGCGGGCATCACCACCGTCATCCTGCCGAAAAAAAATGAGAAGGACCTGGAGGAGATTCCGGACCAGGTGAAGAAGGACATGAAATTTCACTTCGTCCAGAAAATGGACGAAGTCATCCAGATCGCCCTGAAGCCGCAAAAAATGAAACGAGGTCCAACGGCCAAGGGTTCAAAGGGCCGAGTGAAAAACCCCAAAAAATAGGTACCCCTTTAGCGCTTTGAAAATAGGCAACGGTTTAGCCTTCTGAAAAGATTTCCCAGAAATCCCCGCTCTTCCCCCCCTTGGCAAAGGGGAAGGTGTGAAAAAATCGATTCAGTTCTTTTTTACGTCATTCCGGCGAAAGCCGGAATCCATTGTTTTCAAGGTGTTACGAACTTACTGGACCCCGGTTTTCACCGGGGTGACGGCTGAAAACCAATTTTTTCACAGCTTCGGGGGGCAGGGGGGGATTTCTGCGATCCGTTTCCCCGCCGGAAATTCCTAGACTTTAAACTCTCCTGCCGAAATCCAGCATGTTTTTCCCTCTTCTTCTTTCCGAATGAAAAAAAAGCCTTCTTTCTTGGGCAAGAAAGAAGGCTTCAGGCTGGGTGATAACCAGTTTTTGTTTACGCAAAAGGAGTCATCGCGAGAAAGGCGGGCTTAGATGTGTGTGGGGTCATATTGGCTCTTGGCGATGAACGACTCCTCTTGCCTGTCCTCAGTCTAAGGGTGACCACCTCCTTTCCTTTATCAGGAGTCCACGGCCCCGGGCTCCTGATACTCAAAGACCTTCCCTTGATAGTTCCGCAGGACCATCTTTCCTTTGTCCTGGGAAATCAGGTAGGTCGGTCCTACCGGGATCTTGCCCCCGCCGCCGGGGGCGTCAATCACAAAACTGGGAACGGCATACCCAGTGGTGTGGCCGCGCAGTTTCTCGATGATGTTGATTCCTACGGCAATGGGAGTCCGGAAATGCTCGGTTCCCATGGCCAGGTCGCACTGATAGATGTAGTAGGGGCGAACCCGGATCTTCAGGAGCTCGTGCATCAGGCGCTTCATGATGGAAGGCTTGTCGTTGATTCCCCGCAGGAGAACGGTCTGACTTCCCAGGGGAATCCCGGCATCCGCCAGAAGACCGCAGGAGCGGCGCACTTCTTTGGTGACTTCTTTGGGATGGCTGAAATGAATGCTCATCCAGAGAGGATGGTACTTCCGCAGCATGTTGACCAGGGCCGGGGTGATGCGCTGGGGAAGAGTCGCCGGCACCCGGGTTCCGATCCGGACCATCTCCACGTGAGGAACCTTCCTCACTTTGGCGAGGATTCTTTCCAGGTGGTCATCTTCCAGAAGGAGGGGATCGCCCCCGGAAATCAGGACGTCGCGGATTTTTTTGGTCGCCTGAATGTAGCCGATGGCCTCATCCAGTTCATCCTCTTTGATGCAGTTTTCGCTCGAGCCCACTATTCTTCTGCGGGTGCAGTAGCGGCAGTACACGGCGCACTTGTCCGTGACCAGGAGGAGAACGCGGTCCGGATAGCGGTGAACGAGGCCAGGGACGGGTGAATTCTCATCCTCCGCGCAGGGATCCAAGAGATCGTGGGGGGAGACGTGAAATTCCTCGAGGGTCGGGAGAGCCTGCCGACGAATGGGGCAATTAGGGTCCGTCCGGCTCATCAGGGTGGCGAAGTAGGGGGTGATGGCCGTGGCCATCCGGCCCTTGGAAACGTCTATGGCGGCGACTTCTTCGTCATTTAGGTTCAAGAGAAGTTTGAGCTGCTCGGCCTTGGTGATCCGGTTCCTTAATTGCCACCGCCAGTCTTCCCACTCTTCATCCGTGGCGTCCTTCCAGGGATTCAGCTGATATTCTTCCTCGGCAGGGGTTTTGGCCTCGGCGATGCGGGTAGTTCGGATTGGCTCCCGAGGGAGCAAGGTACTGCCAGGAACGCTCATGTTCACCTCTCAGGTTTTGGACTCCTGGGGTCCAGATTTTTGAGCTTGCGGATCGAATTTGAACCCTGGGCTCCGCAATTCCTCCATGGCTTTTTCGTAGGCGATCTTATGCTTAAATCCGCTCTGCAGGTATTTCCAGATCAGTTCAAGCTTTCGAAATTCTTCTTCGCTGTATTCCCTGTATTCCAGCTCTCCCATGGGGATCCGCTTCGGCTTGATATAGCCCTTTTGTTCCAAGTAATAAAGTTTGTGTCTTGGAATATTTAGCTTTTTTAAGATATCCGAGGTCCTCATGGTAAAACTCCAAGAGGAACTTATAATTTCGATAGCCAAGAAAAATAAATCCAGATTTATAAATAGATTTAGATCTATTTTTCTACAGTGTAAAAAAATAAAACCCATCTGTCAAGAAAAAAATGACGCATTGTAAAAAAAATTTTCCCTTGGGCTCCAGGCCCCCCAGATCGTAGGAGACCGGGTCCGGCTCCCGGTAAGAGACAGCGGTCAGAACCCGTTCCCGGGAAGTCATAGATTCTTGCTTAATGTTGTTTTCTTGCTGGTGATCAGCGGCAGCCGCGCGGGGGCAATTCATGAATTGCCCCCGCGGCTTGTCGGTAGGGGAGAAAAGGGTTAAAAGCGATCCTTGAACACCGCCCCCGTTCCCGCCGAAGTGACCATCTGGGCATACCGGGCGGCGTAACCGGAAGTGATCTTC
>JAPLIW010000846.1 GCA_026388915.1 Deltaproteobacteria bacterium | reverse complement strand
GATGCTTGGGTCGTGGCCCGGAGGTAAGGGCCTTGCACGCAGAAAGCATCGGCCGGGTGAGTCCTTTTCTCAGGTGCTCTACTCGACTTACGCAGAAGGCGGCGGGCCCGTGGGCGATCCACCGGATCGCCCCTACGCGGATTAAACCCGAGGACCTGGTTCTGGCGCAGTGCCCGCCCGTTCCTTGGAATCAAAGTCGCCTCATGGTTTCTGCGTGCAAGTCCCTTGCCTCCGGGCCGGGCAACAGAGGGAAGGCCAGGACGTCTTGGATGGCCGGGGCATCGCAGAAGAGCATGACCAGGCGGTCCACTCCCAGGGCGATGCCGGCCGAAGGGGGCATGCGGGAAAGAGCGGTGAGAAGCTCTTCGTCGATGGGGTAAAGGGGTTTTTGGAGGACCGCCCGGAGCCGCTGCTCCGATTCGAAGCGTTTCCGCTGCTCCACCGGGTCGATCAGTTCGGAAAAGGCGTTGGCCAGTTCCAGACCGGCCACGTACAGCTCAAAGCGCTCCGCCCAGGAAGGATTCTCCGGCTTCAGACGGGCGAGGGCTCCCATGGCCGCCGGATAGTCATAGAGAATCGTCGGTTTTGGGCTGCCCAGACGGGGCTCCACGGCCTCCAAAAATATTTTGAAAAATATTTCATCGAAGGAGTAATAGGCACCCGGGTCAAAGCGGAACCCTCCGGCCTTCGCCTCCTCGAGGAGGGAGGTGCCGTCGCAATGTTTTTCAATATCCACTTTTCCATAGAGCTGCATGGCCCCGGCCACGCTCAGGCGCTCCGCCGGGGGGGCCAGATCGATTTTCTTCCCCTGGTAGGTCAATTCCGACCCCTTCAAAATCTCCCGGGATAGAAAATCGAGCAGCCCCTCGCAATCCTCCATGATCTTTCGGTAGTCGGCATGGGTCCGGTACCATTCCAGCATGGTGAATTCGACCTGGTGGGTACGGCTGGCCTCCTCGTCGCGGAAGACCCGGCAGATCTGAAATATCTTGTCCCAGCCCTCCCCCAGCAGTTTTTTCATGGCGTACTCGGGCGAGGTATGCAGGTACCTTTTCCTCTTCTCCCCGTCCGGGGCCTGGATATTCACTTCCAGGGCCACAAGGTGAGGTTCCATGCCGGGTGAGGGTACCAGGCACGGGGTCTCGATCTCCACGAACCCATCTTCCAGAAAAAACCGGCGGATGGCCTGAATGATTTTTCCCCGGAGGATCAGATTATTTTTGCGTTTTTCGTCCACCTATTCCTTACCTACCGCACAAGGGAAAGGCCTGCAAGGAGCAAACACGGAAAGGCGGGGAGGGATAAAAAGCAAACCCGTCAACGGTGAGCCACGTCAACGGGTTTCTGCGCTTTTGCGTCAACCAATCAACAAATCATCCGTTCAGCCGCTTTTGATCAGGCCCCGTCGATGTGGTGTCTCTCCTTCACCCGGAACCAGCCGGCCGGATCCTCGAAATATTCCAGGGTGTCCTGAAGGGAGAGACGGTGCTCCCGTTCGATGGATGCCAGGAATTCGTAGAATTTCTTCTCCATGGGGTTCTCGACGTTCTTGGCCAGATCGCCGTAAAACTTCTCCCCCTGGGTCTCAAAGTCGATGGCGATTTTGACCGCCTCCCTATCATCCCGATCGGCCTGGGCAGTGGCGTTCACTGCCTCCGCCACTTTCTGGATGACCTTTTTGACCTCGGTCCCCTTCACCTCGATGGGCACCGTCTCCGGCCACTTTCCTTCCTGGATCAGCCGTTTGTGGAGGCCGAGAATTCTCTGGTAATGCTCGTCTTCATCGCTGGCAATCGTGGCGAACATCATCTTCCCCAGGTTATGGGTCGTCCGCTTACTATGCTTCAGGTAAAAATCCTTTTCCCGGGCCTCGTTATTTAGGGCGATCTCCAGGGCCTTGATTCTTTCTTGGGTATTGGAACTCATCTTTTTCCTCCTGAATAATTTTTAGCCACCGAGGGCACAGCGCGGCGGAGCCGCAACCAAAAATTTTATTGGCACGCGGATGAACACGGATCAACACGGAAACTTCCAGAGAAAAAATAACCGCAACTGAAAAATGGCAACCTAGCTCAGCAGCACCCCCCCCAAGAGTTGATTTTTGCAGCCGGGCAATTCCAGAAATCCCCCCTTCGCCCCCCTTTTCTAAAGGGGGGTTGGGGGGATTTCAGAGACTCGTTTCCCAGCCAAAAATTCTTTACAAAAATTAGAGAGTCTCCACGACCGTAGTACAGAGAATACAGAGGAATGGGGAGCTTACAAAATTCATTATACTTGAGGGGTATTCAAAAACCAACGGATTTTCCCCCGGCTCGACCCCCCGGAGTCTACCCTTCATAAGCCCTTAAAAAGCCGGAGATCTTTCCTTCGATGATGGCTTCGGCCTCCAAAATATCCTCTGGGGTTTGAAAATCGGATTCCAGGCTCAGCAGGATTTTATCGAACCGGGAGGGCTTTATCCTCCAATCTTTCTCGTATTCGATCCGGGCGACCTGGTATTCGGAATGGGAGAAATAGTACTTTCCGAGGCGCTTCCGGCAGGAGGTAAACTTCCAGGACTCTTTGAGCGCGAAAAATTCCCGCAGTGCCTCTCGTACCCTCCATTTTTCCAATCGTTCCTCCCGCAGGCTGTCTCCCAGTCGGTTCTGAACGTGGTGGAAGAATTCCTTCACCAGGTCGATGTCGGTGACCACAAGCCCGTAGAGGTACCAATCTTCGATGGCCGCCAGGACGGACTTCTGTTCAACCCGGGTCAAATGGGTATGGCTGGGACAGAAATGACCGGCGCAGATTTCCTTTCCGTAAAAACAATAATCCCGCAGGTCCCGTCCTTCGTTCACCGAAGGATGGAGCAGGCACCCTACTCTTTTCTTTTTCCCATCCAGGAAGCCCAGGAATTCGCAGTTGTGGATCTCCTCCAGGAGCTTGGAGTCGGGAGGAAGCTTTTCCCGGGTGCAGGCCTTCTGAAAAATCTCCGGGTCCCGGCCCAGGGAAAAGAAAAGAGCGCTTCTCTTCTCCAGCAGGGGGATCAGGGCTTTCCGCGAGTGGTCCTCCCAGTTGTAGAGGCCGCAGCAGGCCCCGCAGGACTTGGACGGGTCCGGCTGGCAGAGGGGGTAGACGTCGATTGCGGATTGATTAACGGGGGGAATTTGCTCAGTCATCAGCCTTGATGAACTCGTAAAAAGTCGCAATTCCATAGAATTCGTCATTCCGGCGAAAGCCGGAATCCAGTTATTTCAAGATGTTCTGGACCCCGGCGTTCGCCGGGGTGACGCTCCAAGAGACTTTTTACGAGATCATCAGCCTTGATGTTCTCGTAAAAAGTCGTCACTCCGCTGAAAACCGGAGTCCAGGGAATTTATAAAAGGTGGAAGTCAACTAGATTCCGGCTTTCGCCGGAATGACGGAAAACTTATTTATTGGCTCATTACGAATTCATCAGCCTTGACTCAATATCTCCCCGACCTTGTCCCGGTACGGCCGGCTCTTGGCATCCGCGGCAACGACTTCGATCTCCGAGGGGGACGAAGCTCCCAGGCCGAGCTCAACCGCCCGCGCGATCTGCCCCTGTTCGAAGATCTTCCGGTTCATGATCCGGTCGTTGCTTCCCAGGTGCTTTAGGAGCGCCACTCCCACGGCGTCCACCGCCACCCGGTCGGAGGAAGCCCAGAAGACGTTCCCCCGCGCCCCTTTTCCCGTGGCCGGCCCGCCGTCCACAAAGGCTTCGATCCCGTCCATGATCACCAGGTTGGGTTTGAAGGGCTCGTTGATCTCGGCGATCATCTTTCGCTGATGGGGGGAGCTGTGGAGATGCTTCATGTAGTCAAAACCCTGGCGGGAGGTCGGGACCACTCCCACATGGAGTTTCAGGGACAGGGTAAAAACACCACCGTATTGATGGGTCTTGAGACATCCCGTCGAGATCAGGTACTCGGATTCCAGCACCGGCCGGGCGATCCGGAATCCCTCGGGCCAGTGACTGGACTTGGGCTTGAATTCCACCCAATCCTTCTCCGGCAAATCGTCGAAGCCGGCGATTTTGACCTCCAGTTTTTCCATGAGGGGAAGGATCCCCTTCTTTTCCATGACTTCCCGGGTGGGAGGAAAGCTCCGGTCCCCCACGCTCACCGATTTGGCCCCCATCTTCCAGACTTCCTCCACCAGGGCCACGAGCGTTTCGTTGTGGGTGGACCCCGGCGTCGGGTCGGCGGTGTTGAAGTTGGGTTTGATCAAAACTTTCTTCCCCTTGATCGAATTGTCTTTCAGGGCCTTCAATATCGTTTTGACCCCCTGCTTGCGGTCTTCCGTCTGAAAAAATATCACCCGACTCTTATCTGCGGCCATACCTGTTCCTCCCTTCATTCCCCAAACGGATGCCCCTGCGGCGATCCCGGAATATCTGAGAAATTCTCTCCGGCTGAATTTCATCTGTGCCCCCTGCTTTTCCCCCGCAGGATTTTCCTTATTATTATACGCCAGGGATCCTTCTTTCCAAACGAAAAGAGAGGAGGCTCGCCCCCGCGTCCGCGAAGACCCCCCGAACCAATTCAAGACTTCCGGCAGAGCCGGAGGCTTGAAAAATT
>JAPLIW010000052.1 GCA_026388915.1 Deltaproteobacteria bacterium | reverse complement strand
CTGGGAGAAGGGTGTAATCATGACCGGATAACCCCATTCCTGGCGAATCACGCTGATTTCTTCCAGAACTTCTTCCAGCCGGTGTTCCATCTTTCTTTGGGCCAGCATGAATTGCAGGTTGCTAATCATTCCTCCGGGCACCTGGTGAACATATTGAAAAGCATCGTATTCCACGGGAGCTCCGATCGGTTTCCCTTCGCGCTTGGCCACATAGAGGAAATGGGCGGATATGGTTTCGACGGCCTGGTCGTCAATCCTGGGGGTATACCCCAAACGTCGCAGGTTGCGGCTCATATTTTCGATCGAGGGATGGGAAGAACCGTTCGCCAGAGGAGAGAAACAGGTATGGATGGTATCGACTCCAAGTTTTACCGATTCCAAACAGCATAGAGGAGCGAGTCCGGTCGTGCAGTGGGAGTGCATTTCAAAGGGCATCTGGCCAATCAATTTCTTGACTACCGGGACCAGGGTTCGAGTCCGGTCAACGGTTAAGAGCCCGATGGAGTCTTTGATCATGACGCGGTCGGGTTTCAGCCGCTCGATCATTTCCTTGGTTTTTTGGGCGTAAAATTCATCCGTATGCACCGGGCTTAAGGAGTACACCAGGGGAACCACCACTTCGATTCCCTCCGCCTTGGCGATTTTCACCGAATTCACCAGGTTATTCCAATCGTGCAAAGCGTCAAAAATCATCAAGCGCCTTAAGCCGTTGGCTGCACAGCGCTGAATCCAAAGGGCGATTACGGAATCCGGTACAATATTGAAGCTGGTTAAGGACTTGCTCCGAATCAAGCCCGATAAAGGCGTTTTGGGCATGGCCTTGGCCAGGAGACGGATGCGTTCCCAGGGATTTTCCCGCAAGTAGCGGATGCAGGCGTCAAATTGGACCGTGCCCATCAAGTCTACGGCGTTGAATCCCGCTTCATCCAAAAGGGGAGCGATGGGAAGCATATGGGCGGTGGACATCCGGGTGGCCCAGAGGCTTTGGTGGCCATCCCGCAAAGTCGCATCAACAAAGGTAATCTCTGCCATGCTGCTCAAACTCCTTCAATCGACCACCCTCGATCCACGAAAACCGTGACCCTCCACCCGGATTCCCGCCCGCGCGGGGGGGGCCAAAGTTCATTCCGGCCCGGGCAGGGCCTTTTCTTCATGGATTTTTTTCTATGAGGAACAGGGTTTGCTGAAATTCCACCATTTGGCCTTGCTCGGCGCAGATTTGGACGATTCGACCCCGGACTCCGGCCTTCACCGTGTTGAAAAGTTTCATGACTTCGATGATGCAAACCGGATCATCTTCGTTTACCATGGACCCCTCCTCCACGTAGGGGGGAGCCCCTGGTTTGGGGGTCCGGTAAAAAGTTCCCAGCATCGGAGCGATGATGGGCATGAGACCTTGGCGGGCCGCTGATTGCTCCAAAGTCTGCTTGGGCAGTTGGGCCTCCACCTTCGACCCTGCCAGCTTCGTGGTGGAAAAGCTTAGCTCTTGCCCAGCCGCTGGGGCTGGTTCGATGGTCAGGGCGGGGGTTGGCCTTTTCCCTTCCAAAGCTCCTTCGTCCGGGCTTATTCCCCTTCCGTGTTTTGTCGCCCAAAGCTTAAGATCTTCTGTTTCTACATGCAGCTCATCGAAGGCTGATTCGTCAAGGAGTTTCAGGATGAGAAGAACATCCTCTTGGGTAATCGATGTCATTCGGGTACCTCCATCCTATCAAACCTTTCCAGCTACCACCACTTTATGAGTTCGGTTACCCGTTCCCGGATCTTTACGAATTCAGGGGCGCTTACATCCCGCGGCCGGGACAGGTTGACCATGATTTCTTCGCGTATCTTGGTTGGTTTTTGGGTAAACACAATGATTCGTTCAGCGAGATACACGGCTTCCTCAATGTTATGGGTAACAAAAATAATGGTTCTCTTCTTTTTCTCCCAGAGCTGAATCAGCAGGTTCAACATGTAAAACCTTGTTTTTTCATCATTCTGACAAAACGGTTCATCCATAAACAGCAGGTCCGTCTCCGCGCAGAAAGCCCTGGCGATATCCACTCTTTGCTTCATCCCCCCTGAAATCTGATTGGGAAACGAGTTTTCAAAGCCTCGTAAACCCAATAGATCAATCATCTCGTTCACTCGGGCCTCAATTTCCTTCGGCGGAAATCTTTTCAATTCCAGGCCTAATCTGATATTATCTTTTACGGTTCGCCAGGGTAAAATCGCGACTTCCTGGAAAACAAAGGCGATGTTGTGTTTTCGGGGGTCCACTTCTGATCCATCAACGGTCACCTTTCCTTTCGTCGGGGGCAGTAATCCGCAGACCAAATTCGCAAGGGTTGTCTTG
>JAPLIW010000924.1 GCA_026388915.1 Deltaproteobacteria bacterium | reverse complement strand
AAAAGAAATCCCGTTGAAATTTTCATGAAATTTGGCCTTGTTCTTTCCCGGACCAGCATGATCAAGTCTGACTGGGATCTGACCCTCTTTTTTATGCGCCCCGTCAGCGCCATCCTGGGCACCATAACCGTAATTATCTGGCTTTTCACGTTCCTGGCCACTTTCCTGGAAAAGACCAGAGAGAATCGACCCCCTTAATGCAGTAAAAAAATAGCACCCATCATGAATTTGTTGCAATCATACAACCGTTTGAATTTGATGAGAGTGATTATTGGCATCGGCGGCCAGGCGGTACATTTAACCTAGGGCAACTGGGGAGCCCTTCAGCAAAAAGCTCCGGCCCCGGAAATCCGGGACCGGAGCTTTTTTATTAACGCTTCATCCATGTTTATCCGTGTTCATCCGCGTCCCATTAAATCTTTTGTCTTTAGGTCTTTTTCTAATATTCAATTTGTGTTCATCTGTGTTCCATTAGGTTTTTTTATTAGGGCCCCCTTCCGCCGTCTACCGCATTTTGCTGCGCACCGACTTGATCTTGTCTCCCAGCACTACCTTTTTGTCCCTGCGGTCGTCCAGCTGAATGGTGGTATAGACTCTTTTCACTCCTTTTTTGAAGGGGAGTTCATGAAGCTTGCGAGCCAGGGCCAGAAGGTCTCCGGCCTTCCCCTCCACGATCGTCCCCATGTCATGGAGCGTGTGGGGGAACTTAGTCTTCTTCAAATATTTGTGGATTTCCGCCACGTAGGGACTGATGCTTTCCCCCTGGTAGATCCGGGGTGAAATCACGATCTGCATGAGAGCCATCTTCTTTCTCCTTTCTTTCAACGCGCTGTAGGATCTCCAACATTCCAATCCCCTGGAAGCTTGGGATTATCCATCGGATATTGGGATTTGGGATTTTATCTCCTCATCTTTGCCTTTTCCATCCTTTCTCTACAAAGAGGGGCACATACTCTTCCGGGATGAAAAGACGGTCTTCCATGTTGGATACGGTGTAGTATTTCTGGGGCTTGATCAGGACATTATCATCCTTCCCCAAGTCGATGACCCACCGGTCCGGGGGGCGTCTGCGGGCCAGGAACCGGACCTCAAAGGGGAGGAGTCTCAGGGGGTCGCTCCCGTCGAAGATCCCCAGCTTCTCCTGCCGGACGGTGCGGATCCACTGGCGGGCCTGGCGCAGGGTCTCATCCTCTTCCGCCATCTTGTTGGCCTCGCCCGGAGGAATCACCGCCTGGACTGGGGATCCCTGTCGGCGAAAGGGGTTGATGTTGGGCCAGATGAAGTAGGGAGTTACCTTGCCCTCGCGCAAAAGGCGCTCGTTATAGCTCAGGGGGCGCTCCTCCGGGGACAGGGGATCGGGTTGATAGCGGTTGATGAAGCTGAGAAGCCTTCCGTAGCGGTCCATGATCTCCCCGGCGAAGACCAGAAAGAACTGGAAGTCTTCTTCCGATTGTTTGAGGGCGTCCAAGTCTTTCCCGACTTCTTCTTCCAGCAGGTCTTCCGCCGCCCCGGCGTGGCGGTGATGGTTCAGGGCGGTTCCCTCTCCTACGCAGGCTTTCAGGTGCTGCCGGAGCCCCTGGCTCAAGGGAGGATCGAAAGGAGGAAATTCTTCGTCGAAGGGCTGGGCAAGAAATTTTTCCCAGCGCGGGT
>JAPLIW010000297.1 GCA_026388915.1 Deltaproteobacteria bacterium | reverse complement strand
GATGTCATAGACCGACAGGTTCTTTTTGCGCATAGCGACGGCCAGGTCCCTGACCCGATCGCGCACGGGGGCCCTCTGCGGCCCGTGTTTGACGTGCTGAAAGAAGGAGGCCCGTTTTTCGGGAACATGCCGAAACTCGTGGCAGAGGACGCGAAAGGCACCCGGGGAGTAGCCGAAACGACGGGCGACTTCATGGGAGGGTTGGCCCTCGACGAAAAAGGTACGCAGGGCTTCGTACTGCCGGTGGAGGGGCTTTTCGGGGGCCAAGAAGAAGCGTGCGTCGGGAGATGGTGTTATCCAATTACCATGAGTGATAGTCACACATACATATTGCTACAATCATTGCACGATGTCAACATATTTTATTGTTAAAATCGATGTCCAGAAGATAACATGCAATAATAGCATGATAATGGGGTATTTAAAGATCCGTTGGCCAGTGAGGGCGTGAGCGATGATTGAGGATGGGTATAGTAACGCTTATTTATCAGTACTTGATATTTCTAACGTGCACATGTAACTCGGCGGCCTGGCACAAGGTCGATGAAGGGATGTGTCCCCGCGTGTTAAGTCATTTCCAGTACCGTGGAAATCGAGGCTAGTGATTCACTCTGACCGCAAAGACTTCCCTCCGCACCATGCCCATAGATGAGGTTTCAAGAAGGCTGTCCGGGTAAGAAAATAGGGTAGGACCCCTTGGGAATCGATGCTCCGTTGCGACTCTACCTGATTTTCTTCCTCTTCTGGGGGCTGGTCTTTTTTACCTCCTCGGAGGCCTCCCTCTTTGCCCTGGGGCGCCTTCGGCTCCGCCGGCTCAAGGAAGAAGGCCACCCCAGCCATCCCCTCATTGAGCATCTCCTGAGCCGTCCCCGCAGGCTCATCATTTCGCTCCTCATCGGGAACGAAACGGTGAACGTGGCCATATCGTCCCTGACCAGCGCGCTTTTCATCGGGCTGTGGGGGGATGCGGCCAAGTGGCTGGCCATCCCGGTGGTGGTCATGGGAATTCTGCTTCTAGGGGAAGTCATCCCCAAGACCATGGGAGTCCGTTATCCGGACAGAATTGCCCCGGCCGTAGCTTATCCGGTGGACCGTTTTGTAACCCTCGTTCATCCCCTTCACTGGATGATCCGCAAGTTGGTGGACGTCATTTTCAGGTTGGCAAGGGTGAGTCCCGAGCCGCCCTCCTCCTACTTGACGGAAGAGGATTTCAAGGAACTGGTCGAGACCAGCCAGAGGGAAGGGGCCCTGGAGGAAGGGGAGAAGCATTTCATCCACCGGGTCTTCAAATTCAGCGACCAGACGGTCCGCCACATCATGACTCGCCGGGCGGCGGTCTTCGCCCTTCCCCTTGCCACACGGGTGAAAGAGGCGGTGGAAACTCTGCGGGAAAACCGGTTTTCCCGCGTCCCCGTTTACGAGAAGACGCTGGATCGGGTGGTGGGGGTTCTCCATGCCCGAGAGCTGCTGCGCGTCAAGGGACAGCGAGGAATGGATGACCGCGGGCTCAGGCCGTTCCTGAGAAAGGCCCATTTTGTTCCCCTCACCAAGAAACTGGATGTCCTTTTCAAGGAGTTACAGAAACAGCGGATCCACCTGGCGGTGGTGGTGGATGAGTACGGGAAGACCGCCGGAATCGTGACCCTGGAAGACCTCCTGGAAGAGCTTTTCGGGGAGATTTACGACGAGCTGGATGAGGGGCGGCGGCGCGGAAAAAGAATCTTGAAAAGGGCCGGGGGTCCTTCTTACCCCCGTATTTCCAGAGCTCCCGGAGAGGAGAGGTAGATGGACCCTAACCTCCTTCTGACCCTGATCCTGGTGATGGTCCTTTTGCTTCTCCTGGAAGGATTTCTTTCCGGCTCGGAGATCGCCATGGTGGCGGCGGACCGGAAAAAACTGAGCCGCTTCGCCCACGCCGGTTCGCGGTGGGACCGCCTGACCTTCCGGATCCTGAAGGAACCCTCCTGGTTTCTCTCCACCACCCTGGTGGGAAGCAACCTGGCAGAAGTGGCCAATGCCGCGCTGGTGACTTCCATCCTGATGGGTTTCTACGGGTCCAGGGGGGATCTTTACGCCTTTCTGATTCTCACTCCGCTCATTCTCATCTTCGGGGAGATCCTTCCCAAGACGCTCTTCCAGCAGAAAGCCGATCCGTGGGTGAGAAAGATCGTCCCCGCCATCTGGGTCGTTTCCCTCATCCTGTATCCTTTCGTATGGCTCATGTCCAAGGCGACGCAGGCCGTCTCCCGGCTCCTGAAGCAGGAAGGGGAGGTTCGGCCCCTGGTCACCCGGGAGGAACTTCAGCTCCTGCTGCGCGAAGAAGGGGGACGGAGCGACATCAATCCCCTGGAGCAGGACATGATCCGCCGCATCTTCCGTTTCTCCACCACGCGGATTAAAGAAGCCATGATTCCCCTGGTGGACGTGGTCGTCCTGGAAGAGACCTGCACGGTGGAGGAAGCCATTGCCTCGGTGCGCCAGGAAAACTATTCCCGCTATCCGGTCTACCGCGATCGGGTGGACAATGTCGTGGGAATCCTGTATAGTCTGGATCTTCTGGATGCGGAAGGGGAGGGGAGAACCATCCGGCCTTTCGTTCGCCCCATTTCTTTTTTCCCGGAGACCAAGCCGGTGGATGAATTGCTGCTGGAAATGCAGCGCAACCAGGAGGCCATGGCTGCGGTGGTGGATGAGTACGGGGGGACGGTGGGGATTGTCACCGTGGAGGACATCCTGGAGGAAGTGGTCGGCGAGATCGAAGACGAATACGATGTGAACCAGCCTTTCTACCGGAGGACCGGACCGAAAAAATTCTGGATCAACGCCCGCATGGAAATCGATCACCTGAACGAGATCCTGAAACTCGGCCTTCCCCGGGGCGATTACGAAACCCTGGGAGGGTTTGTCCTGGAGCGACTCGGAAGGGTTCCCCTGACCGGGGAAGTCTTCCGGCACAAGAAGATGCTTTTTGAAATCTTGAAATCCAACGAGAAGTCGGTGCTGGAAGTGGCGGTGACGTTGAAGGAATAATCGGGTATCTCTGACCATGCGCCT
>JAPLIW010000366.1 GCA_026388915.1 Deltaproteobacteria bacterium | reverse complement strand
ATTCGGGGTCATACCTTCTCATGGCTGCGGGGAAAAAAGTTTTCCGCGGGAAATCACGGTTCTGACTTTTTTAAGTGCCCGGATGTCTTTTAGGGGATTTCCCTGGACTCCCACGATATCCGCGAATTTGCCGGCCTCCAGAGTCCCCACGGTCTCTTCCAGGCCCAAGACCGCCGAGGCGTTCCGGGTGACCGCGGCCAACGCCTGACTCTCGGATGCCCCATAGCGGACAAGGTAGTCCAGTTCCTGAGCCAGCTCTCCGTGCATGCCGTCCGTTCCCGCGACGAATTTCACTCCGCTGCGAAGGATGACTTGCATCCTCCGGGCCACTTCATCCCGGTCTTTTCGAAAAGCATCCGCAATTTCCTTGGGCAGGGTCTGAATCCTCTCCTCGGTGAAGAAGGGGCTGGGAGTCAAATCCAGCCACCGATCCGATTTGAGCAAGAGTTCAATCTCCCGGTCAGTGAGGAAATATCCGTGTTCGAAACAATCCAGGCCGGCCGCAAGGCAGATTTCAAAGCCCTTGCCACCAATACAATGGGCCGCGGTCCGCAGACCGGCGCGGTGGGCTTCCTCGATGGCCACCGCGATTTCCTGCTCTGACGGGTAGCAGGGCAGTTCCGGCCCGGTGCGAACGGTCCCGGTGATGAAAAGCTTGATCACATCCGCTCCGGCCTTTATATTTTCCCTGACCGCCCGCCGCACGGCGTCCGGGCCGTCAAAAGGGTACCCCACCATTCCGTGACCGTGGGTGGCGCGGATTCCGCGAGTAGCCACCAGGAGCCGCGGGCCCAAAAGCTTTCCCGATTCGACCGCCTTCTTGCAGACCACGTCCAGAAAATTCCGGTCTCCCAAAGAACGCGCGGTCGTGATTCCGGCTTTTAAATCCACCGCCAGATTGTTCACCGCCCGGAGAGCCTGCTCCGCATCGCTGTCGTTCAGCCGGGCCGGCCAGTTCTCCTGAGTGGGATCCATGGAGAGGTGGCTGTGACAGTCGATCATCCCGGGGATCAGAACCTGATCCCCGCAGTCGACCACCGGAAGGCCGGCCGGCGATCCGATTTCGTTCTCCGGACCCACAGCAGCGATGCGATCCCCGGCGATGCGTACCGCTCCTTTTTCCACCGGCGGACGACCGGTTCCGTCGATTAGCAGGGAACCTTTAATCACGAGCTGGTTCATGGCCGGGTTCCTTTAATTTGTCGCCGGCGTGCATAGGACGGGTTTTCCTGCCCGCCCCCGGCGAATTACTTCGGTTCGATCCCCAATTCCTTGGCCAGGGCTCCATAGCGCTCCGAATCTTCCCTGACGTACTTAACAAAATCCCAATGATTCCTGAAGAAGGGGAAGCCTCCGGCTTTTCTGCGGTCGTTCTGGAATTCAGGGTTGTTATAAGCCTTGAGAAGACCCCTTCCAAATCTTTCTCCCCCTTATCGTTTCAGCAGCTTGCTGCCGTAGAGACCGGTGGGTTTGATCAAAAGAATGAGCAGCATGATGGCAAAGGGCGCCATCTGCGCCAGCGGGGCATAGATGAGGGATCCCAGAGAGATGACCTGACCGACGATAAAGGCGGAGGCCAGGGTTCCCTTGATGCTGCCCAAGCCGCCGATGATGACCACCATGAAGACGAAGGCCAGCACGTGGAGCCCCATGTGGGGGTCCACCATGATCAGCGGCGCGTGCAGTGCCCCCGCCAGCCCGGACAACGTCCCGGCGATGATGAAGGTAATGGTAAAGAGTTGGTACACGTTGATGCCGAGGCCTTCCACATGTTCCACGTCCTCGATCCCGGCCCGGATGGCCTTGCCGGTGATGGTCCGGTTCAAAAAGAGCCAGATGCCGAAATAAACCAAGAAGGAGATCCCGATGACCATCAGCCGGTAGACCGGGATTTCCGTGCCCAGAATGATGACCTGGGTTTCGATGGGAATGGGGGCCGGGCGGGGAACCAGTCCCCAGATGTATTTGATGGCCCCCACGCCGGCGATCAGAATTGCGAAAGAGGCGATCATGGTGAAGGTGATATCCCGTTCGTAAATGCGCAGGTACACGAAGCGCTCCACGCCGAAACTGACCAGGCCCGCCGCCGCCATCCCCCCCAACATCCCGATCCATGTATTTCCCGTGGCCACAAAAATGCTGTAGCTGATGAAGGCCCCGACGGAATAATACAGCAATTGGTCGAGGCTGATGATGCGCATCAGGCCGAAACAGAGCGACAGGCCGATGGCCATCAGGAAAAAGATGCTGCCGATGCTCAGCCCGAAAATGACGCCGGAAATCAGAAGTTGCGTATCCATCATCGACGTTCCCCCCCCCCATCCTGCGCACTCGGCAAGATCCTCCTCCGGGAAAGGGCATTTTGCAGGAGGGGCCCCAGCGTGCTCCAGATCCCCTTTTCTCCGGCGAGCATGATGAATACCAGTAGCAAGCCGATGAAGAGTTCCCAGTTGGCGATAAATCCGCTGATCAAGTCTTTCATCCCGGTGTAGGCGATCGCCCCGACGATGGGACCGTAGAGCGTGCCCACCCCTCCCAGGATGGTCACCACCACCGGATCGGCGCATCGCGCGGGGCTGGTGAGTTCGGGGCTCACGAAGCCGAAATAGACGGCGTAGAGCGAGCCAGCTAAAGCCGTCGTGGTGTTGGCGATGATGAAAGCCAGGTAGCGGATGTTGAAGTTGCTGTAACCGAGAAATTTCAGCTTGTCTTCGTTGATCTTGGTGGCCAAGCAGCAGGCGCCGTATACCGAATCGTCCAGGTATTTGTAGAACGCCCAGACGGCCATGGCCACCAGGAAAGCGAAGATGAAGAATTGGTTGGGTCGGGTCAGGTCGAGCACGGGGGTGGAGGACATGTTGGTCAAAAACCACAAGCCATTGTCGCCGTGGGTGATGTCCGCCAATACTTTTTCCATCAAATAGTACACAATCACCGCCAGCGCCAGGTTCACCAGGGCGAAATAATCGCTGCGCAACCGGACGAAAAAGGGGCCGACGAGGGCCGCTACGGCCACCCCGCTCAGGAGCCCGAGGAGGAGGCCGAGGTACGGGTTTTGGCCGAAGTAATAGAGGTAAAAAGCGGTGCCATAGGCGCCCACCGCC
>JAPLIW010000423.1 GCA_026388915.1 Deltaproteobacteria bacterium | reverse complement strand
TATTTACCAGCTCCTCCAGATCAGCCTGGAACAGATCGATACCGGCTTTTCCCGGTTTCGCATGCCTTTTCGCAAAGAATTGACCCAAGCCCATGAAGTCGTCCATGGGGGGGCGATCGCCACCCTGGCTGACACGGCAGTAGCCTTTGCTTGCATGACTCTGATTCAGCCCGGGCAGAGAGCGACCACCGCCGAAATTAAGATCAATTTCTTCTCCGCTGTCAACAGCGGCGAAATGTTCGGTGAAGCCAGAACGGTTTATTCGGGAAAACGGTTGATTGTGATGGATATGGAAGTAAAAACGGGGGAAGGAATTCTGATTGCCAAAGGCATGGCCACCTATGCCATTATCGGGGCTCCAAAAACGAAAGCAGGATAAAACAGGATTGCTTCTTGCCCCCAGAGATTCACGAGAACCCTACTCTCCCAAGGGCTGTTTCTCCGCTTGTGGACCTCTCGGTCATTATTGAATTTTTCCGCTTCTCTTGCCGAATAAACTATAGAATCCACCTTGCTACCGCAAGAAAACTCTGGTAAAAAGAGTGGAACCAATGGAGCCGCTAACTCATTCCGGAGACCAAAAACCGAACTGGAAGTGGATCCTGGGCTATGCCCTGGTGGTGCTGGGGCTTTGCCTCCTCCTCTATTACTACAAGGAAGCCTACCTCGGTTTTCGGGATTTGGTACGCTTCTTTTCCAGCCGGACCCGGGTCAGCGCCTTTGTAGCCTCTTTCGGCCCCTTTGCCCCCTTGGCCTTCATGGGGATCCAATTCCTTCAAGTCCTGTTCGCCCCCATACCGGGTGAACTGACTGGCTTTATCTGGGGGTACCTCTTCGGAACGGGAGTGGGCTTCATCTACTCCACGATCGGCCTGACGTTGGGTTCCTGGGTCGCCTTCCTGATCGCCCGCCGTTTCGGCTTTTCCTTCGTCCGCCGTTTCGTGGGCAAAGAAACCATGGAAAAATTCGACTACCTGATGGAGCACCAGGGAGCTTTTTTCTCTTTCTTCTTCTTCATCATCCCCGGCCTGCCAAAGGATTATTTTTGCTATCTTTTGGGGCTAAGCCCCATGCACGTTCTCACCTTCCTGGTGGTTTCCACCATTGGGAGGATTCCGGGTACTCTTTTGCTTTCCATGCAGGGGGAGGCGGTTCGGTCGGAGGACTACCGGGCTTTTTTCGTCGTCCTGGGGTTGGGCCTGCTCGCGCTGGTATTCACCCTGATCTATCGGGACCGAATCGAGTCCTGGCTAAGAATAGATAAAAATAAGAAGAATTGATGGAAATACCCCATCCCTCACGATCCCATCGAAACCACATGACGGCTCTTATCCATCTTTTGGGGGTTCCCTAAACAGAGCTCTTTTCATGTCGAGGATTCCGTAAAACGATCTCCCCCCTCCCTTTTGGTGTTCACTTGGAGTAGTCATAGAATCCCTTTCCCGTCTTCCGACCCAGATGTCCAGCTCTGACGATCTTCCGCAAAAGGGCGCAGGGACGGTACTTGGAATCCCCTAACTCTTGGTAGAGGTTGTCCTGGATCATCAGGAGGGTGTCTAAACCTACCAAGTCAGCCAAGGCTAAAGGTCCAATCGGGTGATTCGCTCCAAGCATCATTCCCTTATCAATGTCTTCCGCCGAGGCTACACCCTCTTGCAGAACAAAGATGGCCTCATTGATCATGGGGATTAATATCCGGTTCACGGCAAACCCGGGGGATTCGTTTACGACGATAGAAGTTTTTCCCATTTTTTCTGCCAAAGCCTTGATGATTTGGAAGGTATTCTCGGAAGTAGATTGCCCCTTAATGATCTCCACCAGCCTCATCCCCGGCACGGGGTTAAAAAAATGCATGCCAATGACCTTGTCTGGACGCTTGGTGGTGGAAGCGATTTCAGTAATGGATAGACCCGAAGTGTTCGAGGCGAGAATCGTCTTCGGGGGGCAAAGTTTATCCAGCTCTCCATAGACCCCTTTCTTTAAACCCATGTTTTCGGTCACGGCCTCGATGACGAGTTCGGCATCTTGTACGGCAGGAGCGAGTTCCATAAACCCTTTTATCCTGGAGAGGATTCCATCCGCCCCTTCCCTGCTCATCTTCCCTTTGTTGATCGCCCTTTCCAAATTCTTCCTGATCGTGTTCAGCCCGCCCTGAATGAAGCGGTCCTCTACATCCCGCATGGAGACTTGATAACCAGCCTCTCCCGAAACCTGAGCAATCCCCGAGCCCATGATCCCAGCACCGAGGACACAAATCTTTTTGATTTCCATTCTCTTTCCTTTCTATTGAAATCCATCTTCTCCGATAACCCTTCTTTTATAAACTTTCCCGGACGAACATTTAGCCGTGGCCAGTGGAAGCGGACAGAATAGGGATGAGATACTCTCTTCCCGGACCGATCACGAAATCCCACCGCGCTTCTCAGAAGATTCACTCGCTGCGGCGAGGTTGCTCTTGGAAGATCTTTTTAATTTTTTCAATCACGGCCTGGTTGCTGGTTAAGATTGGCAAATGGAAATTCTCTTGCAGCAGGGGCAAGGCTTCCAGAGCCCGAAAATTGGTGCAGGATAGGAAGAGGGCCTCGGCGGAGGAGGAAAGTCCGCTCTTGCGGGCGAAGTCGACAATCTCTTCCGGGGTGGGGGTCGCGAGGTCAAAATTGACGGTAATCCCCATTCCGGCGATGGAAAGCACCCGAAACCCGTAGGCTTCCAAACTGGCCTGGATGGAACGATTGAGTTCAGAAGAATAAGGGGTTAAAACCGCCACTTTTCTCGCTCCGAGCCGGTTCAATTCTTCTTTTACCGCGGTCAGAATGTCGAGGACGGGACATTCCACCATCGGTCCGATCTCCCGGTTGATGTCGGCGGAAAAGTTCGGGCCCGAAAGAGCCCCCGCCGAGGTGCACCCGAAGACAACCAGGTGGGGGCGCAGGGTCTTCAACAGGGCAGCTCCCCGGGGCACTTCCTCGGAGATCATCCGCTTCTCCCCCTCGGGGGTCGTTTCCTCCAAGTACATGCGGGCCGGATGGATGGTGATCGGTGGAGGAAGGCCCCGGTAAAGGTCTACCTCCATAACCGTGTTGGAAGAGGGAATCAAAAGACCCACCCGGAAGGTTTTCCCCATGGCCACCATCCCGCTCCCCCCCGCTCCTAATCCAATCCCAACAGCTTCGCTGGGTTTTTGCGCACCATGATATCGATCTCTTCGCGGGTGATCCCCTGGTTCATCAACCCGAGGATAAACATTCGTAATCCTTCCGCCGGTGAAGGGTTGAAGACCTGGCCAAAATCCGTGGCGATCACGCACCGCTCCGGACCCGCCTTGCGGATGACCTCGATCACATCTTGGATCCGGGCATTGAAAAACATGGGAGTGGTGGGCAGAAAGCAATGTTCCAGGTAAGCACCCTTTCGGGCAAATTCCAGTTGAACTTCCAAAGAAAGGCCCGGGACTTCATTGTGAGGATGGGTGATCAGGATCTTTTTCACCCCCCGACGGACGGCCTCATCGATCAGGATGCGGCTCTCTTCCGCCGAACAGTGAGAAGTTCCCAGGATGATATTGGCCTGGGCGATCATATCCAGGATCTCTTTCACCGCTGGCAGAAGTTTCCCTTCCCCGTCGAGAACGGAGATCCCTTTCTCCGGCCACTTGACCCTGCCCGGCATGGTGCCATAGGTTCCCCTGAAATGCTTGATATGAGCAGCGGAAAAAATGGAGGGCATCCAGACCTCTTTTCCCCCGAAGGCGATGGCCGCTTCTACTGCGCTGGGGTTGAGCCCGCCGACCGCCGGGTTGAGGACCACTCCCCCAAAGGTATGAATGCCGGGGACGGCTCTGCTTACATAATACATCCGGCTGGCGTTGATCCCGTAATGGGCTTTAGAGAGCACCGCTCTCATTCCGGCTTCCCGAGCATCCCGGGCAATTTCGATTTCATCGAGCAACCGGTCATGGAGGTCGGGAGTGGCGTGAAAATGAAGATCGATGGCCCCTTCTAAAACTTCCATCCGTTTATCCATGGTTTCTTACCTCCTTTTCCGATCCTTGAGCATCTCCGCTACCGTCTTGACCACCGCTTCGTTCTGGGGCATGGTCCCGATGCTGATCCGCACGTATTCGGGATGGAAATCACCCCGGATCATGATCCCCCCCCGGCGGCAGAGTTCTTCAGTGAATGTTTCACCCGTGTAGCCATAACCGGAGACCTTGGCGGTAACGTAGTTTCCCTGGGGGGCATCCACCATCTTCAGGCCCAGGCGGCCGAGCTCCCCTTGGAGGTATTCCCTCCCCTTTCGCACCACCTCCAAGGTTCGCTGAAAATGCTCTTGGTCCTTCAGGGCCGCCACCCCGGCACTTTGCGCCAGCATCCCCGTTCCCCACTTGGGTTTGGCCTTGGTCAGGAAAGAGATGGCCTCGGCCGATCCCACGCAGTAGCCCAGGCGGACGTCGGCCAGGCCGAAGGCTTTGGAAAAGGTCCGGGTCACCAGCAGGTTGATCCCTTCCCCCATTTCATAGAAGAATTCCAGGGCCGAAGTATGGGGGTCGGCAAATTCGACGTAGGCCTCATCCGAAACCACCACGGCCTTCAAGGCCGCCGCCGCCTCCATGATCTCCCGCAGATCCTTCAGGGGGACCAGCTTGCTGGTGGGGTTGTTGGGGCGGGTGATGAAAACGACCCGGCTCCTTGGGGTGAGGGCCTTTTTGAGCTTTTTCACATCCAGGTCAAAGTTTTCCTCCAGGGCTACCTTGACCGGGGTTCGTCCCCGGGCCAGGGTGATCTCTTCGTAGAAGCTCCCGAAGGCGGGAGAGGTGAAAACGACCTCGTCTCCCGGGGAGGAAAAGACCTCGATGATATGCATCATCAGAGAAGAGGACCCCGGGCCCACGACGATATTCTCCGGCCGCATGTTCACGTACTGGGCCAGAGCCCCCCGCAACTCCCGCGCCTCCGCATCCGGGTAGAGGCTGGCTTCTCCGGCCATCTCAATGATCTTGGCTTTCGCCAGAGGCGGGACTCCCAGAGGGTTCTCGTTGGAGGAGAGCTTGATCACCCGGGCCGGGTCCATTTCATACTTCGCCGCAATGTCCTGGGTCATCGGACCCGGAAGGTAGGGAACGATTTTTTTCAACTGGGGGTTGACGATTCCCTCGAACAAGAATTTTGGGCTCATTGATTCCTCCCTGTTTCAGGCGATTCCCAAATAGATTTCTTTGACATAGGGATTCTTCATCAAATCTTCCGGCACTCCCTGGAGAGCCACCTTCCCATGCTCCAGCACATAGACCCGGTCCGCCACGCTGAAGGCCAGGTCGGCGTCCTGCTCCACAAGAAGGGTGGTTACTCCATCCTCGCGGATGCCCTTGATCGTCTCCGCGAGAAATTTTTTGACCAGGAGGGCCAGCCCCATGGAAGGCTCGTCCAGCATCAGGAATTTGGGCTGGGACATGAGCGATCGGGCGATGGCGAGCATTTGCTGCTCCCCTCCGCTTAACGTTCTCGCATCCTGATTGCGTCTATCGCGCAGGATGGGAAAGAGGTTGAACATTCTCTCCAGGTCTCTCGCAACCCCATCCTTATCCTTGGTCCGCAGATAGGCGCCCATCTTCAAGTTATCCTCGACGCTCAAATCCGGGAAGAGCCGCCTCCGTTCCGGGCAGTGGATGATTCCCCGCTTCACCACCTGCACCGGGGAGAGATGGTCGATCCTCTGCCCTTCGAAGGTTATAGAACCCTGCGGCTCAGCTACCCTGGATATGGCCCTCAGTAACGTGGTCTTTCCCGCGCCGTTAGGCCCGATGACCGACACGAGTTCCCGCTGCTCCACTTCCATGGAGACCCCTTCCAATATCTTGGCTTTCCCATACGCAACCCGAAGGTCCTGGATCTCAACCTGTGGCAAGCGTCATCCCCCCTTTTCCCAGATAGGCTTGGATTACTTTTTCATCGCGGGATATTTCTTCGGGAGTTCCATCGGCGATCTTCTCCCCGAAATTCAGGGTAATCACCCTGGCGACCAATTTCATCATCTCCCGAAGCTTGTGCTCAATGATGATGATGGAGTGGCCCTCCTGGGGTAGTTTCTGGATGAGGGGGGAGAGGGATGAGATCTCCATCAAACCCAACCCGGCAAAGGGCTCATCCAGCAGGAGAACCTGAGGCTCGGTAGCCAGCGCCCGGGCCAGATCCAGCCGTTTCAGGTCCCCATGGGGCAAATCCTTGGCCAGCATGCCTTCCTTGCCCGACAAGCCCACGTTCCCCAGGAGCCTCCTGGCCTTTTCCTCGACCCCCCCATTCTTTTTCTCCCCGCCCCCTTCCCGGGGAGAGAGGCAGGAGATGATCACGTTCTCCAGGGCGGTCAGCTGGTGAAAAGGCCTCACCAGCTGAAACGTTCGAGCGATCCCCCGGCGCACGATTTGATGGGGTTTCAGGCCCGTAATCCTTTTCCCCCGGAAAGAAATATCTCCCCCCGATGGTTTGAGAAAACCGGTGATCAAATTGAAAAGGGTGGTCTTGCCGGCTCCGTTGGGGCCAATCACTCCCAGCATTTCCCCCTCGTTGAGGAAAAAGCTCACATTGCGGACCGCTCCCAATCCTCCAAAGTACTTGGTCAATTCCTGGGTCTCTAAAATGATGCCCATCAGGACTTCACCCCCCTTTTGATCCACTGTTTGATCCCATCCGAGAGGGTGGGCAAAACCCCTTTGGGAACGAACAGGAGAATGAGCACCACCGCCGCGGTGTAGATGAGAAGCCGTACTTCCTCCCATTCCCGCATCATTTCGTTGAAGATGGTCAGAAGATAGGCTCCCGCGATAGGACCGGTGATCGTGCCGATCCCTCCCACCACGCTCATGATGATCACCAAAACCGACAGGTTGATGGATAGGGTCTCCGGTCCCACGTGGAGTTGGTTGTGGGAATAGAAGGCCCCCGCCACCCCGGCTAAGAACCCGCTGATCACGAAAGTGGTCAGCTTATAGGCGGTCGTATTGACGCCCGAGGCCATGGCGGCCACCTCGTCTTCCCGGATCGCTTTCAGGATCAGCCCCTTCTTCGACCGCCCCCCCAGATACAAGAGACCGCAACATACGGCCGTAAGGAGTACAGAGAAGTAGTACTTACCCATCAAGGTGGGCCAGATGGGGGCAATTCCATAAAGACCGTCGAGCCCTCCGGTGACTTCCCAGAATACATCCGTAAGACCGTAAGGAAAGGCAGCGGCGGCAAAGGTGGCCAGGGCAAAATAGGGACCTCTCAGCCGCAGGCAGGGCGTCCCGATGATGAGCCCAAAAAGAGCGGCCACCCCTCCCCCGAAAAGGATGGTCATCCAGGGAGGGTATTTGAAATAGAAATTGAGGAGCGCTGCGGTGTAAGCCCCCCCGCCGACGAAAAGGGCGTGGCCGAAATTGACCTGGCCGGTGTAGCCGCAAAGGATATCCCAACTGGCCACGTAGACCGCATAGATGTTGGCCAGGATGATGATTTCCACGATCGCCCGGTTTTCGATGAAAAGGGGCACGGCAGAAAGGACCGCCAGGGCAATGAGCAATCCCACTCGTTCGCCGGAAAAAATGGAGCGATTTTCCTGTTCGGGCATGTTTCCCCCTCTTTAGGCCTCGATCCGTTTTCCCAATAAACCCGAGGGACGGAAGCTGAGCATAAGCAGAATGACGACCACCGACACGATCTCTCCGAAATAGCTGGAAATGGAGAAGGAAATGACCACTTCCAAATAGCCGATCAGAAGTGCGGCCAGAATGGTCCCTTCCAGGCTCCCGATTCCCCCCAGGACCACCACGGCGAAGATTTTCCCCAGGGTGGGAGCCCACATTTCCGGGCGGGCGCCGATGGTGGGGGCGATGAAGGCTCCGGCGACGGCGGCCAGAACCGCGGAGATGGCAATGACCGTCAGATAGACCCCTTCGCTGTTGATGCCCATGAAGAGGGCGGCTTCCCGGTCCTGGGCCACGGCCAGGATGGCTTTTCCCATCCGCGTTCGATAGATGAACAGCCAGAGGAGGACCAAGAGAATGACCGAAACGACCAGGGTTAAAAGCCTCTGGGCGTCAATATCCACCGCCCCGAAAAGAGTGAGTTTCTTTCCGATGAATCCCTGTACATTCCGGTCCGCAGGGCCGTAGACAAAGATCATCAATTGCTGGAAGAACATGGCCAAAGCAATGGTGATCATCAGGACCGACCATTCGGAGGCCATAACCGGTCGGATACAGAAACGATACATCCCCGTGGCCAAGAGCGCCACGCCCACCACGGATAGCAGGATGGCCAATGCCAGATTCAAATGGAGAACGGAAAAAAACGAATAAATCAGGTAGGCCCCGATCATGTACAAAGCCGTGTGAGCCAGGTTTACGATGTTGGCCACCCCGAAGATCAGACAGAAACCCATGGCTAGTAGAGCATAGATGCTACTTTGAACGGCCCCATAGACTAAGATCTCCAGAAAGATATTCATGACTGTAACCTCTCCTAGAAAAAGGATTTATGGCTCGTTTTCTTCCCCCCCATGGGCATTTCCTTCTATTTTTACGTCCTCGCCTCGTTGAGGGACCGACGAATCCAAACCCCGGGAGGCGGACATCCCCCGATCTTCACCCCTTCTCTTCCTTTATTCGACCGGATGGCACAGTTTCCTATGAAAAAGCACCGCCCTTCCCCCCGGTAGTCCTTGGAAGCCGTATCCCCGACCACGAGGGTGACCCGGCCTAAGCGATCCGCATCTTTGGCTGAATAGAAAGAGA
>JAPLIW010000858.1 GCA_026388915.1 Deltaproteobacteria bacterium | reverse complement strand
CCGTGCTGCGGAAATCGACAGCCACCTTTCGGCCGCCGGACAGGGCCAGAACGGCGTACCCCTCTCCCCCGAGCCCCGAGGCATAAGGCTCCACAACCCCGAGGGCGAAGCTGACCGCGACGGCGGCATCCACGGCATTGCCTCCCTTTTCAAGGATTTCCGCTCCCACCCGGGCGGCATGGGGATTGGCTGCCACCACCATCCCATTCTTAGACCTGAGCAGGGGACCGACGGTGGCGGCGCCCGCCGGGATAGCCAAAGCGAGAACCAGCACCCATACGAAGATGAGGCAGAAGACCTTTTTAGGCATCATCGACCTCCTTAGTAGATCTCTCCTCCCACGAATTCCTCGCCCCCCTGGGGGAAAGGACTATGGAGAGTGTATCCCCCGTGTTTTCGGGGTTACGGACCTGGGATTAACAAGGCGACCCGGGAAAAAAAGATTTCAGCCTTTGCGCTGTGATATTATCTCCTTCCAATGGGGGTGTCAACATCGATTTGCCTGGTATGATGTCCCTTGATTATAGAGTTTGGGATTATCATTGAGGTTTTTTAGGGGTTGCATGCCCCTGCTCATGGTAAGGTGAAAAAACTCCGGCGCATTCGAAGTGAGCTAATTCTGGCATACCCTTGTTCATCGTTCGAATTCCATCCGTGCCAACTGAATTATTTAAGGGCGTCCCCCCTCTCCCGGTATAAAAACTTGAGCGCATTGACATGCATGGTTTGCACGAAAGCGGAGACTTTGCGATCCTGGGCGAGGTGAAGCATGAATTGGCGCACCTCGGTTTCGCCCATCTCTGCGGGCGGGCGCATGAAATACTTGGCAAAGTTCCGGATGCAGTGCAGGTAGGCTCGGATGGTGTGAGGGCTGTAGCGTTTGAGGGAGAGATCGGCTTTCATTTGTTCTTGAAGTTTTCCCATGGTTTTCCTCCTTAAGAGAGATTTTGAGAAAAACCATACCGGGAAACCGATCGGTCTACGAGGGAAATCTTTTCGTTAAAAGAGGGAACTAACTTACTAGGCAGGATCTATTTACTCACCTGTCAACTCGGAAACTACGCGCAGCGTCTAGTTCATGCAAACCATTTATGCAATCCTGGTGGAATTGGACGAGGTTATGACCTTGGCAGGATCTGTGCAATTTTGGGGCCGTAAAATTGGGCCAATTTTTGCCTTGACTGCCGATTGCCAAAAGAGTATTTTTTAGCTGGTTGTTATCCCCTCTGTAGCTTGGAAAACCCATCAACATAACTCTAACCTTCTGGGGTGCCGCATGAAAATGATCTTCCGGAAGGTGTCCATCTGCAAGGATTCAAGGAATCCCGTTGCTTTCTTCCCGGGGCGCTTCTTTTTCCGATCGCTTTCTTTCAAAACACCACCAATCAAAAGGGGCGGGCGATGAACCAAACAGACATCTCTGCCCGGCAATATCCTGGCGCAATGGTAAACATTACCAATCGGTGTACCCTCCGCTGCAAACATTGTTTTGTTTATCGGGAAGGGAACCCGAATGAACGAAGCGCGGAGATGGATACCCCAACAATGATCAAGAGGCTTTCAGAACTGAAGAGGCTCCAAGGAATACAAGTCATGCAATGGATGGGGGGTGAACCCCTCTTAAGGCCGGACGTGTTACGGGAAGGGGCAAAGCTTTTCACCAGAAATACAGTCACCACCAATGGAACCCTAGACCCTATAGAACTGCCCAACTGCACCTATGTCTTTTCGATCGATGGTCCCCCGGAGCTCAATGACGCCATTCGGGGCAAGGGAACTTTCAAAAGGGTGATGGACACTATTTCAAAGATACCTGAAAAATTTGCGTCGACAGTCATGTGTCAGTGTGTGGTGACGAAACGCAACGAAGACTCGTTGGAAGAATTGGTCCAAATCCTGAGGCCCACTCGTGCCGAAGGAATGACATTCTCCTTTTACGTACCTCAGAGGGAAGACAGGTCCGATCTCACCTGGAGTTCACTGATCCGTCGGGATAGGGCGGTTCAAACGGTAATGAGGCTTAAAGAAAAGTATCCTGACTTTATTTGGAGTAATAGGCGAAGTCTCGAATTGATGCTTTCGGAAAACGCCAAGACAGTCACTGATAATTGCCCCTCCAAAAGACTAATCCTGCCCCTGTATCTTCAAGGCAGCGAGTTCGTGAATCCCTATTGCTGTTACGGCAATGATGTGGATTGCGACCTTTGTGGAGCCTGGGTTGTATTTTGGCTTGCGGCCAAGCTTGAAGATGGGAGTTTATGGAGTTATCCCACTTCCAGGTAATCAGGGCATGCGCCATGTCGAAAGGACTGTGGAAATCGATACTGAATAGATACAATGTGGACACCGTTCCTACTGTTCTCCTGCCCTTTTTCTATTTTTTTAGCTATGGTTGTGCGGTTGTTTGTTTTGTCTATGCAATTCTCGTGCATTATACGAGTAAAATTGTATTTGAAGGAGAAAAGCACCTTGCCAGCCGGCCCAATTACATTTTATGCCATTGGCATACTTATATTATTCTCTACTTTGTTGTTTTCATTCGGCATCATTCACATGCCTGGATGCAGCACCCTTTATGGTTTATGAAGGTCTCCCATCTGTTTCTTCGGTTTATCGGAGTCGAAAAGATAATCCTCGGATCAACGTGGAAGGGGACGTTGGTTCAAATGCAACTTTAAATTTCGCCTAAATCATTGCCGATTTCTTCTATATTTGTATATGAACCAACGTCCGCTTAATCCATTGGCAAAACCCGCGCCTTTTTAACAGGGTAAAGGAACTTTGTTTCCAGGGCAATGGTGGCGAAATGGGTTTGGGTAGGAGTCATCATCAACTACCTATGATCTCATAAAGACCCTCGATAATCTGATCCAACTCTTCAGGAGAAATACGGCCGATTCCCTTCCCGATCCGTTCAACGGCGAGGGTTCGGATCTGGCTTATTTTGACCCATGAGGGTTTGGGTAAATCGACGGATTTCAAATCAAGGGTAAGGGGAAAACCCGCGCGTTGCGGTTGACTGGTTATCGCTACGGCAATCACCGTGCCGGAGCGTTCGTTGAAGATATCATGGCTTAGAATAAGGACGGGGCGGACGCCGGCATGTTCCCGCCCCCGAACTGGATTCAGATCGGCCCAACGGATTTCACCCCTTAATATTCCGGCCATTGATTTAGCTCCACAGACATACCTTCCTCAGCCATAGCCTTCTCCGACGCGGGTTCAAGCTTGGCACACTCCCGGGCCAGGCGGCTTCTTTTCAGCCGGTCCAGCTTTTCCTGAACCGCCTGCTGAATGGCCTTGCTTCGGTTCGGAAAGACGTGCCGCCGGATCAAATGATCGATCCGATTTAAGGTCTCTTGTCCCAGAGTGATTGCAATCTTCGCGGTGGCCATCAGACACCTCCAGTATGGTGATATATCATACCCGGATGGACGTCAAGCGATTTGGGGGTTTTGAAAGGGAAAGGGAAAGAGGGAGGAAAGGGCACATCTTTGCATTGTGTCTCCCCGATTTGTAGACCCGGTTGATTTGTGATAAAACGGATTGAAAAAGGGGGGGGTGCCATGAAAAGTTATCGTGAAGCTTTGGGGACGTTGATTCATACGGTGCATTGCGCATGACACACGCTTTCTTGTAAGAGAGAAAGAGGCTGTTCAGGGTATTCAATTGTCGATTCTCCTAATTTGGAAAATGCCTCCTCCAATTTGCTCATCTATGCCTCAGCTGTTTCCAGGCCTTTTTACCCCCATCCAAATCTTTGCCGGCATCCAATACGACTCTCCTCAAGATCTGTGCTCCAGTTGCTTTTGGGATTCTTTGTACACGTCCTTAGCTTTAACCCCGGCTTTTAAAAAGGCTTCCCGAGCATCGATGATTTTTTTATAGCCCTCGAATCGCATGGATCGCCGATATTCATCGTAGGGGATAATGACCGCAACAGGCTTTTGCCTCTTGGTTATGATGATCTTTTCCTTATTGTTCAGAGCTCCGTGGACCAACCGGCTGAACTTTTTCCTCCCCTCCGTTATGCTAACCGTAATGTCCTTCATCTGATCTCCAATATAGTCGCAGGGCGGATTATTAAATCGGCCTTATGGGTCGGGAAGAAAAAAATGACGGCAGAGGCTCGTTATAGGACTTGTTCCGCTTTTGGTGAATCACGCCGAAACCTGCGAGATAAATACCGCTGAGGCACGAATATCTTCAAGCCATTTGGGGGATTTTTACTTCATATAGAAGCTTCTTACTCCGATTGACTTCTTTTATAAAATAAGGGTTCTTCATGGCTGATTGCATTACTAAATCAACCTTACAGCCCAGCAAATTTTCCAACTCAGACCGAAAATCGAAATAATTCGCCATCCAGGGCCCTAAGTTCGATCCGATCTGGAACTCCACTGGGAAGTCAATATCCGATCTTTCCGGGTCAAAAGAATCTCCTGCGGCCGAACCGAATACCTCTAGACGGGTGACTCGGTACTTTCGGCAGAGTTCATCCATGGCAAGACGCTTTTTTTCAATCAGAGGAATCATCTTGAAACTATTGAGTAACCTCGTTTCCCATTTTTAAAAGGGTACTTTATAATATATATTATACAGGAAAAATAAATAGTTTTGCATCATTCTTTATATCCGTCCACCAGGATCAATAATTGGGGAAGAGGAGGAGGAAATGAAGAGCTATCGAAAAGAACTCTGGTTCAACATTCCTACTAGGCGGGCCTTTATCAACATTACAGCCCAAGTGGAAGAATGCTTGAAAGAGAGCGAGATCCGGGAGGGGTTGATCCTGGTAAATACAAAACATATCTAGTTTATCAATTTAAGATCCATGGTGACACCCAAGACTGAAGCCCCCTCCCGCTTACCTCAGAGCTAATCCAGAAAGATCCCCCGCTCAGAAGCCTCTGCAAAGGGGCTTTATTTGTTTTGGGAAACCTGGACTTCACCTACTACTGTTCAACCGGAGATAGCGCGTATCGGCGAGGATTACTGTTTGAATTGAGTATAAAGGAGATGAATGTGCGGGTCGGGATAGCCGCAGCACGAAGTGGCCCAACTACCCCGAAGTCGCTCTCCATTCGCTTGTTGGGTGCTCATTTTCACTGGCCGAATATCAAAATCAAAAACCCGGCTGCCAGGTTCACGAAAAAGGCTATGAAAATGCCAATCACCCACATTTCACGCCCTTTCTCAATCTTTTTCATATGGTCAATCTGCTTACCCAGTGCAAAATAGGCTCTTGGATAGTAGCGGGTCAGGTGACGTGAAACCCATGCGGCGAAGGAGAGGATCACAAAAGCAAATATGCAATATCCAATGCGGCTCCGATATATTACCAGAAAATCTGATACGTTCGTGAACCCCCGGTAATTCCCTATGAGAAGAACATTCAGTTTCTTGCCCAAATCAGATGAATTGATCGCATCCTCCACTCGTTGGTAGTAACTCATACCCTTGGGGATCAGACCAGGATTCACGTTTACGCCCACGACGAGGGCATACACATACATGCCCACAAAGAATGATAGCAAAAGGAAGGAACTAACGGCAAACATTGAGGCTATGCGCCGGGGCCGCGGATTGAGAATGAAAAAGCGAGCTGCCCACGAGTAGCGTTGGTCAATTGCCACAAGGCGTTGCCGGAGTGAGTGAGCAGCACCATCTACGACATGAGTAGGTCCCGTGATGTCAAGGGTGACATCACCATCAGGTTCCAACAGCACGTTGACTTGCGCCTGATTTGATGAACCCTTCGAGATTTCTAGCCCAGTAATAACTTCTGGCTCAACGTTTGGATGAGTGAGAAGGTCGTCCGTATTGTCGAATCTGCAAGTTTCTCCGTTTGTGAAAAAGACAAGACATGATGGTTTCGTCTGAGCGTCAATGGAGGAAGCAAAAATTGGCGAGTCGCTCACCGCTTTTTCCAGCGCCTCT
>JAPLIW010000573.1 GCA_026388915.1 Deltaproteobacteria bacterium | reverse complement strand
CTGTTCCACGGCATCCGAATTGGGAACGATGGTGATCACCTTCCGGCATTTTTCCGCCACCTCTTTGGGGGAAGAAGCTCCCTGGGCCCCCTTTTTTACGATGGCCTCGATTGCTTCCTTTCTTACATCATAGACCGCCAGGGGATAGCCCGCTTCCAGAAGCCTCTGGGACATGGGAATTCCCATGGCTCCCAGCCCGATGAAACCGACTTTTTCTTTCATTTTGTTCTCCCTTCATATTGACTTTGGTGGGAACCTGTTCCAGGGGATTCCTCCTGATTAGAGCTTTTAGGCGCTTAACGCCAAACGGATACCAACAACCGGTGTAGGGGCGGTTCGCGAACCGCCCCTACGATGGGTCGGCGATTATCAAGGGCCCTGCTAATAACAAAGCCGGACAAGCTGCCGGATGTTGGCCATTTTGTCTAGGCTCCAGACAGCCTTCACCAGCCGGTCGATTTTGGCCTTGGGCAGGACGAAAGCCGCCAGGGTGCGGAATTTGTCCTCCAGTTCCCTGTCGGTAGGAGGATTCCGCGGGTCTCCCTTGGGCGCATCCACGAAGGCCGAATATTTCTTGCCGGCTTTGGTGGTGATGCTGACCTTGGCTTCGGTTTCGGAATACCCCGGCACTACTTTGGCCCTGACCTTTTTCTGGAGGGCCACCAGTTTGGGTTCCACAACCTTCTTGTCGTTGAACATATCTTCCCCGGCCGCTCCTTCGGCAAGGGCCAGCGCGGCCACGTAGCAGGTGCTGAACTTGCCGGCCAGGCCGGTCTTGGGCTCCGACTGCCCGGCGGCGTCGAGGCAGAACTTGGCCACCTGGCAATCGATCGACACCACCTCTTCTGGTTTGAGCCGGTATTTGTTGCGCATCTCCAGAATGGCGTCGATGGTGGGGTGGGTCATCAGGCAGGCCGCGTAGGGTTTGAAGGTATTGTTCAGCACTTCATATTTCTTGCCCAGGTTTTTCACCATGGGCTCCAGCCGGGATTCGACGCCCAGGACCTCCACGTATCCTTTGGGCCCCTCAATAAGATTGGGGGCGCAGGTGAAACCGCGCTGCACCAGAAGGGCCGAGAGCAGGCCGTCGAAGGCGCATTTTCCGGGATGGAAAGGCTTGGTCATAGTCCCGAAGACCAGGCGCAGGCCCGAGGCCTGGGTGCCGGCCATTCCCAGGGCCATCTTCATCTGCTCGGCGGAGAGCCCCAAGAGCTTTCCCGCGGCCACGACCGACCCGAAGCGGCCGCAGGTGGCCGTGTTGTGCCAGCCTCGGTCATAGTGCTTTTTCCCCATGCCCAGGCCGATACGGGTCTCCACTTCGAAGCCGAGGATAAAGGCCTCCAGGGCGGCTTTTCCGGAGAGCCCCTTCCATTCGGCGACGGCCAGGGCCGCAGGGATCACCGGAGCGCTGGGATGGATGACGGATGCAATGTGGGTGTCGTCGAAGTCCAGGGCATGGGCGATGGACCCGTTGATCAAAGCCGCATTCAGGATGCTGGTTTTTAAGCCGTATCCCAGGATCGTAGCCTGAGGCTTTCCTCCGAACTCCCCGGCGGTTTTGACCAGGATCTTGCCCAGGGGCTGCCTGGCCCCTCCCAGGGTCGTGCCGATGAGATCCAGGAAGCAGCGCTTTCCCTGGTGGATCACATCTTTGGGGAGGGAACGGTAGGACGATTTTACCACGTATTCGGCGATTCTTTCGGTTACCTTCATCAGGTTCCTCCTTTATCAATACCTCGACAGATGGAGAACGAAGCGGCATGGAAGCCCCTTTTGCGGACTTCGAATCTATAGTAACAAATCCCCCCCCATTTTTAAATAGTTCTGTTTCCTGTGTCTAAGAGGCGGGAAAAACTATTTTTCGGAGAAAGAATCTTGATGAACTCGTAAAAAGTCGCAATTCCATA
>JAPLIW010000322.1 GCA_026388915.1 Deltaproteobacteria bacterium | reverse complement strand
TGGACCGGCAGATCCAGCCTTTCGGGCCGGGCGCCACATATGTTTCCGACAATTCCGAGTACAGCTGGTTTGCCCCGTTTGCCATGGTCTGGGTGACCACGGCCCCCCCGGGGATGGGGTGGCACAACTGGCAGGTCAACGCCGCCTCCCATTCTCCGCTCGGCTGGAAGGGGATGCTCCGGGCGGCCAGGATCCTGATGGCCTCGGGCGTGGATCTGCTGCTCGAAGGGAAAGTCATCCAGGAGGCCAAAGCAGAGTTGACCAAGCGCCTCGCCGGAAGGGAATACAAAATTCTCCTGCCCCCGGAAGCACCGGCCCCGCTGGACATCAACCGCAAAACGATGGAGAAGTACCGCCCGCTAATGGAGGAGAAAGGGCGAGAAGGTTGAATAAAGACCGTTTCGGGTTTCGAGTTCCGGGTTGAAGAGGAGACCGAAGTCTGTAGGCTGAAAGGTATTCGTGATTCGCCTTCCCATTTCACTATTCACAACTCACAACTGACTGTATTTAGAAGGTAATCCTGTAAAAGATATCGCCTCACTAAAAAGAGTCGAGACAGTTTTTTCCAGGGGAGAGATCAAGCATCGAGCCAATCAGTAAGGACGAAGGCTAAAAGGAGGAAACTCATGCAGTACTTCGTGTCAAAAACGACTCCACGGACTATTTTGATCATGTTTGACAGAGATGACTTGCTTCTTGAAAGCCTACAGGAGGTAGTAAAAGAGGAGCGGGTTGACACCGCCGCAATCACAGGTGGAATCGGGTCTTTGCAGCGAGTACATCTTCACACCATTACCACCACCGTTTTCCCGGCGGTAGATAAGTACTGGAACTTCACGGGCGCCATCGAACTGGCAAGTGTTCAAGGCTCAGTCATTGGGGGCGACGCCCACGTCCACGTCACCGTGTTCGATTGGGACAGCAAAACCACTTACATCGGGCATTTAGAACCTGGGAGCATCGTGGCTTATCGGGCCGAGATCAGCCTGACTGTCCTCGAAGGGGTCAAGACTGAACGCTATACTGACGAAAAGGGGGAGTTCCGCATCAGGCAGCGTTAGAAACGAATCCCAGGCGAATCTCGTTACGCGCAGTTCGAAGAAAGGTTTAGGAAAGCATGATTTGGCATATTGTCTTTTTTCCTACCAAACCTCCCGCCCCTGATCAAAAGTCGCGGTGAAGATTTTTGCGGGGTCTTCGGTCTCCTGGATGTTGGGCAGGCAGGTCCCATTGAGGTTTCCGTAACCTTTGGGGACAAAAACCATAAAGTCGATCGGCGCCGAACCTTTGGCCGTATCTTCTTTATAATTCTGGATCACCTGGGGATTGTTTCCCAGGCCCAGGCCGGTGTATTTCCCGCCGTTCATTTTCTTGTCCGCATACTGGAACGCAAAGCCGTAGAGAGAAAGGAGCCCGGCCCTCACGGGATATTCCAGCCCGTAGATGGCGGTCGCTCCCAGGGCGTACTGGGCAAATTGAAGGCTGGGCCACTTGCCCTTCCCCCAGGTGAGGGCGGGGGAGAAAGGATCCTTTCTTTCCTCCGGGGCCTTCGACATCTGGAAGGCGGTCCAGCAGGCCCGGACCAGCATCCAGTCTTTCACAAAATCGTGCCCCTGGGAGTTCCATTGGGGAGAGGCGAATTTCAGCGACTGGGAAATGGTCCGGAAGGAGCTCTGCAAAAACCCGTATGGATTGTTCCCCCGGGCCTGCCAAGTATTGGCGAACACTCGCATGAGGGGGTGCCAGAACCCGTTTTTTCCCATTTCGTCGTAGGTAATAACGCCATCGCCGTCCTCGTCAAAAGCCTTCAAAAATAATTCGTGGTAAGAGGAGCCGGTCAACCGGTCGTTGGCCCTGGCGTACTGGAGGACCGTCTCCTGAAGGTCATAGAGCATTTTAGTCCCGCAGAAATATAAATTCCCGGTGAAGAGCTCGGAGAATTTACCCTCCTGGATTCTTCCCAGGTGGCCTTCCAGGGAAGCAAGGGGAGCCTGGGCGACCCGGTCGAACCCCGTTACATAGTATTCTTGCTGGCCCAGTCCTCTTTCCTGGGCGTACCGGAAGAGATCGTACCGCGGCAGGGGCGAATCGTATCCTTCCGTGGTGACGATGTTGGACCCTTCCACCCGGGGGAGGGGGACGCGCTGGAGGAAATCGGTTTTCAGGCTCTTTTCTTTCTGCGCCTTCCTTGCTTCGGCCATGGGAACGGTCTTGAAAAGGTAGCGGGCGCAGAGAAGGTCCAGGGCCACCGGGTCAAGGGCCGCGAAGACGTATCCTTCGGGCACCTTCACGCTCTCCGGGTAGCCATCGTGGCGGATGTTGATCGCCTCGACAGCGTCCACCACATGGACGGAAAAGACTCCCTGATTCTGTACGGCTTTGACGATATCCACCATGGTTCCGTTCAGGCCGGCGGTCTTGACGGCCATGTACTCCCCTTTTTCGTTCCTCAGGGGCAGGCCGGTTTCATCATCGACCCGGGCGACCCAGACCGAATGGGGGATTTCGGACTTCAGGCTGGGGGCCGGTTTGTAAGGGAAGCTGTACTTCCAGCGGGTGCTCTGCGGATTCTCGCGGGAGGAGGCTTCCATGGGATAGAGGCCGATGCCCAGGTTCTTGATGGCGTTGGTGAGGAGGGCCTGGGCGTGGATCTTGAGCCGGGGGACGTTCACCAGGACACACCCGGGGTAATCCCGGATATCCTCTGCGTCCCGGGGATCTCCCCCCACGATCACTTTGTGGAGAGTGATCTCCTTGAAAATGACCCCGTCCGGGACCGGCACATCCTTCCACTTCGAAGGAACATCGAAGAGGCGGTTTAGATCGTAGATCATCAGGTGCCGGGATGCCTGCCCGGGGGGCAGATATTTTCCGGAAATGCTCTCCTCGTAGCCGCTCATTGGATCGTCGGAGTGGTCCTTGGGGTGAACTTCGGCCAGGTATTTTCTGGCAAAATAAAACCCCCATCCCCCGCAAAAGCCTTTATGCCTGCCCTCGAAAATGACTTCTGTGGGAAAGGGCTGCCCCGCGTTGAAGATGAGACCGAGGAGCCGGCTCACGTTGGTGACGCCGGTGCCTGCTTCCCCGACCGCCATAGAGTGGTAGGAAATCTCCAGATGGTCGTGGAACCAGCGGAGGAGAGCGGCCATGAAGGCCCAGGGGGTACAGGCCGGGTTTCCCAGGCCTTCCCCGTGAGTGACCGGGTTGATGCAGATCGGGCTGACGATATTCGGCTTGAAGAGAACCTTTTTCCCTTTTTTGACCTGAGCTCTTACCTCTTCCCCGAAGCCGGTGGCTTCCGCCAGGGGCCGGAGGGCATGATCGAGGCCGGCAAAAGTGTAATCGA
>JAPLIW010000105.1 GCA_026388915.1 Deltaproteobacteria bacterium | reverse complement strand
ATATTAACGGGGACGTTGACCGCCCCAATTTTTGCGTCGGCAAAAAAAATCTCCAGCATTTCTTTGCTGTTTTGCATGAGTAAGCCGACATTGTCTCCCTTCTTTATCCCTCTTAAAAGAAGGGCATTGGCCAACCGGTTGACCCGTTCGTCCAGTTCCCGGTAGCGTATCCTTCGATCTCTGAAGATGACCCCTTCCAAGTCAGGACATTTTCGCGCATTACGGGCCAGCATCTCTCCCAAAAGTAATTGTCTTGACATCTCTGCTTCAAACCCGAGAAATTCACTGTTCTCCATTTTAGCCGACCCTCTTCATTCGGATGGGTGCGGAAACTTGCTCAGGATCTCGCACCCGCAAACCATCCGAGCATCCCCCCTTGATTTTTTACGCTCCCAGATAAGCTTTCTTTACCTGTTCGTCCTGCATCAGCTCCAGGCTGGGCCCCTCTCGAAAGATACGGCCTATTTCCAAAACGTATCCGCGCCGGGCAACCTCCAGGGCCATACGGGCATTTTGCTCAACCAGCAGGATGGTCCCCCCTTGGTCGCTGATTTCCTTGATGTTACGGGCGATTTCGCCGACCATCAAAGGACTCAGACCCAAGGTCGGCTCGTCGAAAAGGTACAAGGCCGGGTTGCTCATCATGGCCCGCCCGATAGCCAACATCTGCCGTTCCCCTCCGCTCAATTGTCCCCCCAATTGGTTTCCCCGATCTTTCAATATGGGGAAAAGATGGTAGACCTTTTCGAATCTCTCTTCCAGGTCTTCCCTGTCCGGCTGAGCTACGGTTCCCATTTCCAGGTTCTCCGTAACCGTCATCTTCCCGAAGATGCCCCCCCTCTCCGGAACATGGGATATCCCCTGTTGGGCAATTTCCTCCGGCTTTAGGCCCCGGAGCGATTTTTCCTTAAAGAAGATCTTTCCCGCAGTCCAAGGGATCAAGCCGGAAATCGCCTTCAGCACCGTGGTCTTCCCGGCCCCGTTGGCTCCAATCAGGGCCACGATTTCACCAGCCCCGACAGACAACGAAACTCCGTGCAGAGCCTGGGATTTGCCGTAAAAAACATCAATTTGTTGTAATCGGATCAATTTTGCTTATACCCCAGATAGGCTTCGATGACCTTTGGATCCCGGGCAACCTCCCCCGGGATCCCTTCGATGAGTTTCCGGCCGTAATTCATGACCAGGATCCGGTCGCAGATCTGCATCATGATCTTCATGTTGTGCTCGATGATAAAGACGGTTACCTCTTCCTTTCGGACCGCGGCGATCAATTCGATCATTTCCTTTATTTCGCTGGCGTTCATTCCCGCCACCGGCTCGTCCAGCAAAATCAGTTTCGGGTTTGTGGCCAGGGCTGTAACCAGCATCAATCGCTTTTGCTGGGCCCAAGTCAGGCTGGATGCCGGTTGTTCCCGGAAATCTGCAAGCTTCGAAAATTCCAGCAATTCTTTCACTTTCTCCTGACTCTGAACCTCCTCTTTCCGGCTGAATGGGGTGTGGAGGAAGGCCCCCCATACCGAGGTCGACGTCCGGCAGTGAAGGCCGGTCATTACATGCTCCCCCACCGGTGTTTGGGGAAAAATCGTGGCCGCCTGGTAGGCCCGCACGACCCCCCGCGCCGTGATCTGATGGGCTTTCAACCCGGTGATATCCGTTTCGGCAAAACGTATCTTCCCCTCGCTGAGCGGAACCGTACCGGTGATAGCATTGAACACCGTGGTCTTCCCCGCTCCATTGGGGCCGATGAGACCAAATATCTCTCCTGAATGAATCTGGAATCCAAGATCATGGACCGCCAGCAAGCGACCGAAAGAAACGGATAATTTCTCCACCCGCAAGAGAGGAGCACGATTTTCCAGGCTCAGGGAATCCATTGGGCTATCCTCGGATGAAGAGACCGCAGCTTACCCGCAATCCCCATGGGCATGAAAATGATCACCACCAGCAGGATAAAACCGAAAAACAAGGGTCGATAAACCTGCGCCGCCTCCAGAAATTCGGGAAGAAACCAGAGCA
>JAPLIW010000164.1 GCA_026388915.1 Deltaproteobacteria bacterium | reverse complement strand
CTTTCGAACAGCCTTCCCGCCTGACATCCGCAAAGAGAGGCCAGCGGCGAAATAGCTATTGGGGAACGAATGCGCAAAACTATTTCACCTTTCCAATTTCGTCAAGACAGGCCCGGCCCAATGGAAGAACTACCGCCTCAGGATGATGATCCAAATTCCTCCAGCCCGGACCCCATGTGCCAGGCCTTTCTTCTCCTGGGGTTTTCCCGACGGGGGGATTTTTACCCTTTACTTTTCTTCTTGCCCCGCGGCCAAAAGTTTGTTACCAATAAATTCAAAAGGTTGCACAAATTTTTCCAATTCTCTTTTCTCATGATGCCCTCCGAACTTGAGGAAATCCTTGCCGCCGTCGAAAAGCCCCTGTTGTATGCTTCGGGGCACGATTTCGCCAACCTGAAGACGCTGAAGGGATTCGAGCTTTACGTGTCGCGCTGGTTGGAAAAGGCCGCTGCCCTCCCCCTCAGCCCGCGGAGGCAGGACCTGTTCCAGAAGTTGCGACTTCAAGCGCAGGGTTTTGACGGAATGGACCTGGCCGTCAAAAAGGCCCGGGTCCTGGAGATCCAGAAGATCATCCAGGAACTGAAGTGCGAGGATGAAGCACCCCTGCCCTGCCAGTCCTGGCCGACCCAGGCGGAATTCCGCCAGTCCAGGAAAGATCTCCAGACTTCCATTCAGTTTATTAAAGGCGTAGGACCCCGCCTTGCGGAGATCCTCAAGAAAAAAAATATCGTCACCGTGGAAGACGCTCTTTATTTCCTTCCCCGCCTCTACCAGGACCGCAGGCAGATCAAGACGATCTCCCAGCTTGCGGTGGGCAAAATCGAGACGGTCATGGGAACGGTCCTCCAGGCCGACATGACCCCTTACCGCCGGCGGAGAACCTTCGAATTGACCCTCGGGGATGAAACCGGGACTCTCATCGCCAAGTGGTTCAACTTCAACCCCCGGTTCATGAAGGGAAGATTCAAGAAGGGAATGCGCCTGATCCTTTTCGGGGAGGTGAGGCTCTACCAGTTTCAGAAGGAAATCCATCACCCGGAATTGGAAATTCTGGATGAGGAGGAGCCTGAATCGCCGGACGGAAATGCGGCCCCTCCCCCGGGGAAAGAAGAGTCTCTCCATTTCGGTCGCATCGTTCCCGTCTATTCCGAAACCGAGGGCCTATACCAGCGGCAGCGTCTCATCCGCCGGATCATGAAGAACGCGGTTGACCTCTTCGCCGCCAGGGAATTCAGCGGGATCCCGGAGGAGATCTGCCGGCGACAGAATCTCATCCCCCTGTCCGAGGCCTTCCGCCGCGCCCATTATCCCGACCCCGATGAAGACATCCACCTGCTTAATGATGGAAAATCCCCGGCCCATCGCCGGCTCGTCTTCGATGAATTCTTCTTCCTGGAAATGGGCTTGGCCCTGCGCCGGGCAGGGACTTTGATGGAAAAAGGGATCCCCTTCCCTATCACCCATCTTTATACCAAGCAACTCCGCGGTCTTCTTCCTTTTGCCCTCACGCCAGCACAGGAAAGGGTCTTGTCGGAGATCGAGTCTGACATGCGACAGCCCCATCCCATGAACCGCCTCCTCCAGGGGGACGTGGGCAGCGGCAAGACCATCGTGGCCCTCCTCTCCGGCCTCATGGCCATCGAGGGGGGTTACCAGGTGGCCCTCATGGCCCCCACGGAGATCCTCGCGGAGCAGCACTATCTCAACATCCGGCCCCTGGTGGAAAAACTCGGGTTCCGGGCCGCCCTCCTCACCGGCAGCCTGAAAAAATCGGAGAAGGAAAACTTCTATTCCCGAATCCGGGCCGGGGAAATCCACATCGTCATCGGGACCCACGCCCTCATCCAGGAGGGGGTGGAGTTCCAGCGCCTGGGTCTGGCTATCATCGACGAGCAGCATAAGTTCGGGGTCATGCAGCGGGCCACGCTCAAGAAAAAGGGACAGACCCCCGACGTCCTGGTAATGACCGCGACCCCCATTCCCCGCACCCTCGCCATGACCCTCTACGGCGACCTGGAGGTCTCGGTCATCGATCAACTGCCCCCCGGGAGGGGAAGCATCACCACCCGGGTCTTTAACGAGAAGGAGCGATTCCGGGTCTATCGGGCTCTCCGGGATGAAATAGCCAAAGGAAAGCAGGCCTATGTCGTCTATCCTCTGGTCGAGGAATCCGAGCGCCTGGACCTGAAGGACGCTACCCAGATGGCCAAGAACCTGCAGCGGGATATTTTCCCCGAATTCAAAGTGGGGCTCATCCACGGCCGTCTCAAGAGCGAGGAAAAGGAAGCGATCATGGCCGACTTCAAGGCCCGGCGGATTCACCTCCTGGTCTCCACCATCGTCATCGAGGTCGGCATCGATGTTCCCAACGCTTCGGTCATGGTCATCGAGCACGCCGAGCGCTTCGGCCTTTCCCAGCTCCACCAGCTTCGCGGCCGGGTGGGAAGGGGAAAGGATCCTTCCCAATGTTTGTTGATTGCCCAGTACCCGAGGAGCGAGGAGGCGGAACGAAGGCTGCGGGTGATGGAACATACGACGGACGGGTTTAAAATCGCCGAGGAAGACCTGGCCATCCGCGGGCCGGGCGAACTCATGGGAACCCAGCAGTCCGGCCTCCCCGACCTCCGGGTGGCCAACTTCGCCCGGGACATTCAACTCCTGAACGAGGCCCGGAA
>JAPLIW010000489.1 GCA_026388915.1 Deltaproteobacteria bacterium | reverse complement strand
AAATCCGTCCCCCACCCGGGCCGGGCAACCCCTGAAATTCAATGGGCCTTAGGCTTCCTTGCCCCATCCTTAGAAGAGCAAGGCGCCCCATACTTGCCCCCCTCACTTTTGTGACTCTTTTTCTAATGGGAAAGAAAGCCTGTGGTCCGGGAGCAAGGGGGTTACGTGCAAAAAGCATCGGCGGGAAATGAATTCGCTTAGGACATCCTCTCCGTGCTTCCGCAGTGCGAGGCGGGCCTATCGGGCCTTCCCAAATGCGGAATTCGGAATGTGGAATTCGGAATTATTGTCTTTCTTTTTTGGCATTCCGCATTTCGCACTCTGCATTCCGCATTTCAATTGCCCGCCCGGCCCAAGACATGAGGGCCGCCTCATGGTTTTTGCGCGTAACGCCCTTGCTTCCGGACCGGGCGATGCCTGCAATTCAATCCATCTTTCGCCCACTTGCCGGAAAGTGAAGGTGGGCAAGGCGCCCCAAGGCGCCCCATATCCTTGACAAACCGGCATTGCCGATATATCTTTTAACCATATTGCGATTGCTAGCGTCCTGGAGTATCTTTTTATCAGTCACTCCTTCCCGAAAAAAAGGAGAAAAAGATGAATAACACCTTTAAGACCTTTATTCTGCTCGCCGGCCTCACGGCCCTGTTATTGGTAATCGGTCAGGCGCTGGCGGGCCGGCAGGGGCTCTACTTAGCCCTCTTTATGGCCCTTATCATGAACTTCGTGGGATACTGGTTCAGCGACAAGATCGCCCTGGCCATGAGCCGCGCCCGGGAAGTTTCCAAGGATCAAGCCCCCGACCTGCATCAGATGGTGGAGAGGCTTTCCGTCCAGGCCGGGCTGCCCAAGCCCCGGATGTACATCATCCCCCAGGATACCCCCAATGCCTTCGCCACCGGCCGGAATCCGGAGCACGCGGCCGTGGCCGTGACCGAGGGGATTCTGCGGATCCTGAAGCCGGAGGAGCTGGAAGGGGTTCTGGCCCATGAACTGGCCCACGTCAAGAACCGGGACATTCTCATCAGCAGCGTGGCCGCGGTGATCGCCGGGGCCATCAGCCAGCTGGGTATGATGGCCCAATGGGGAGCCATGTTCGGCATGGGCCGGAGCGAGGATGACGAAGGAGGGGGCGGTGGAAACATGATCGGGACTTTGCTCTTGGCGATCGTGGCGCCCATGGCAGCCATGCTTATTCAGATGGCCATCTCCCGGAGCCGGGAGTATGCGGCCGATGCCATGGGAGCCAAAATCGTCCACGCGGGGCGGCCCCTGGCCAATGCCCTTCTCAAGCTGGAGGAGTACAACAAGCAAATCCCCATGCAGGTGAACCCGGCCACGGCGCAGATGTACATCGTCAATCCTCTTTCCGGGCAGGGCCTCATGCGCCTCTTCAGCACCCACCCGCCCATTGAGGAACGGGTCGCCCGCTTGATGGCCATGAAACCCGGCGACTTGATGAAGTAAGGGTAACCCTTCTCAAGCAAAAAGCCGGTCCGCAAAGAATGCGGACCGGCTTTTTTATTCCTTAAGAAATTAGAAAAGTCTCCGCGTCATCCGAAGATGAAGAAAAAAAATCAACCGCAGAGCACGCGGAGACCGCAGAGCATTTTATTCCAAAAGACTAAATACATGAGGCATAGTTCGCTTTTTCATCCCCTCTGCGTCCTCCCGGATCTCTGCGCTTTGTGTCTTTTCTCCTTTTGGGAAAAAAATCTTTCTTTCTCCGGATCCTCCGCGGATGAAGACCAGAGGATGAACGAAGAGGCAGCAGAGAGCGCAGAGGTCTTTTGATGAGAACCCCTTGGGAGTTTTGTGCTTCCGGGAAGGGTCGTAAATAGAACCGCTTTTTGCCATACATCCCGGGCCTTGAGTCTTTATCCGTTCTTATCTCTGCGTGCTCCGCGACCTCTGCGGTTCAGTTTTTTTTATTTTCCTCCAGCAATTTTTTCTTTGCCTTTCGGTCAACCTCCGTAGGGGCGGTTCACGAACGGCCCCTACGCCTCAACCCTTTCTTACGGACTAACCTATTGCGCTCTTCTCCAGGGCCTTCCGCAGGTCCTCGATAATTTCCGTAGCTTCCTCGATTCCCACCGAGAGGCGGACCAGGCGGTCGCTGATTCCCACCTTCGCCCTCTCCTCCGGCGACAGGGCCCGGTGGGAAGACATGGGTGGGTAGAGCACCAGGCTGTACACATCCCCGAGAGTCGTGGCCGGGATGATCATCTCCAGGGCTTCCATGAAACGAAAGACCTGTTCTCTCTCTGCTCCTTTGATCTCAAAGGAAATCATCCCCCCGAAAAGCCCGGCCGGAAAGAGCTTCTTCGCCAATCCGTGTTGAGGATGGGACGCAAGCCCGGGGTAATTCACCCGGGCGATCCGGGGGTGGCTCTCCAGCCATCGGGCCACTTCCATGGCGTTGGAGCAGTGCTGGCGCATCCTCAAAGGCAGGGTTTTCATTCCCCGATGGGTGAGCCAGGCTTCGAAGGGACCCAGATTCCCACCGGTCATCTTGATAATCTCATGGAGGGCGGCCCGGTCTTTTTTCGACGAGATGATCGCCCCCCCGAGCACATCCCCGTGGCCGCCGATGTATTTGGTCGTTGAATGGACCGAGAAGTCCACCCCGCATTTCAGGGGCTGGAAAAGGACCGGAGTGGCAAAGGTGTTATCCACGATCACTTTACCCCCCACCCGACGGGCCATTTGACAGATGGTGGGGATGTCCGCCAATTTCATCAGCGGGTTGGAGATGGTTTCCAGAATCATTGCGGCCGGACGGGTTTCGGAAAGTGTCTTCCCCAACCCTTCCAGGTCGGTCACATCGACGAACTTAACTTTCACCCCCATATCCGGCAGCAGACGGGAACAAATTGCGTAAGTGGCTCCGTAGATGTCGTAGGCCGCGACCAGGGAAGTTCCGTTCTTTACCCCGGCGGCCAGAAGGGCCGCGTATACCGCGGCCATTCCCGAGCCGAAGGTAAGCGCCGCCTCCCCTTCTTCCATGGCCGCCAGGGCTTCTTCCAGCGCCGCATTTGTCGGGCTGCCGTACCGGGCATAAACATACCCCTCCCGTTCGTTGCCGAAGATCCGGTCCAGGTCCTCCATGCTTTCATACTGATAACCCACGGTGCTGTAGATGGGCGTGGATACCGGCTGAAAATCCGGTTTGGGCCCGCGCTCCCCCGCATGAACCGCCCGGGTAAAAATCGACTTTCCTTTAATCATGGTTTCTTCTCCCTCCGAGCCATGAACTGAATGGGTATCTCCATTCAAGATTTACCCTGGCGCCTGAAGAGATAGCAATTTTTTCATCAAGAAATTCCGCATTCCGCAATCCGAATTCCGCATTTGTTTCTTAAAACCCGACCCACTGCACCCGCCCTTCTCTGCGGGGAGGGACCCGCGGGACCTCATCCGGGTACCCTACGGGAACGACGGCCACCAGTTTCTTTTCCTCGATCCCCATCAAAGCGTTGATCTCCGGTTCCTTTACCAGAATCCCATCGGACCACACCGTGCCCAACCCTTCAGCGTAAGCGGCCAGAAAGAGATTTTCCAGAGCCACGGCCGTGCTGTGGGTATCCCACTGACCGGAAGCCGACTTCCCCGCATAAGCCAGGATGAAGACCGGCGCCCCTCCGTAGGTCTGGAAAAAATGCTTCATTCCTTCGAGGATCTTCGCCTTGCCGGAAAACACCTTCTCCAGGTTGGGCCGGAAGGTCTCGAAAGCGGAGGCAAAAATTTTCAGGAGTTCCTCCTTTTTCTGACCCCGGACGATCACAAAATACCATTCCTGCCGGTTCATTCCCGAGGGCGCCCACAGGGCCAGGTCTAAAATCTTTTCCAGTTTCTCCCTGGGCACATCCTGGGCTTTAAACTTCCGCACGCTTCTTCTTCCCTTGATCGCTTCCACCAGTTCCATATTTCCCTCCAATCATTTTTGGACACAGATGAACACAGCGCGGCAGAGCCGCAACCAAAATAGTAAACTTAGCCCAGAAGAGCTCGCCTTCCAGAAATCCCCCCTCGCCCCCCTTTTCTAAAGGGGGGTTGGGGGGATTTCAGAGAATCGCTGCCTAAAGAAAATTTTCTTTACAGAATTTAAAGAGTCTGCAGGTTAGTAGTACAGATGAACACAGATTTTATATTCGCAAAAAACTTAAAGACAAAAGACCTAATGGGACACGGATGAACACGGATCAACACGGATTTATAAAAAAGTTTAAAGCCCAGACTCCTGGGTCAGACTGGGAAAGAATGGGGTCTCTTTTCTTTTTCGGGGGTGCTGGTTTATGAATTCCCTCTCGATATTTATCCGTGTAATCCGTGTTCATCCGTGTCCCATTTAATCTTATCGTCGTTTGGTCGTTTTCCAAGATAATATCTGTGTTCATCTGCGTCCTATGAAACTACCCCAGAACTTCCACGCAGGCTTTCAGGCAGATGTTGCAGGTGAGCCCGGTCGCCCGGTAGGTGCG
>JAPLIW010000515.1 GCA_026388915.1 Deltaproteobacteria bacterium | reverse complement strand
CCGTAGTTCCTCGAAAACTATAACACATCGGAAAAGACCTGGAAAAGACAAAAAAGGGAGAGCCTTTCCGGCTCTCCCTGGCTAGGAGGTTGTGAATGAAGGTTTCAGGTTACCACCGGGGGCAGCCGGCGTTTCCCATTCCACGACCAGGGCCGAATCCGCCTCTCATTCCCATTCCAGAGCCAGATCCCGGACCAAACCCGGGTCCGAAGGCTCCGATTTGGGCTTGCTGTTCCGGGGTGAGGACCTTACGCATTTCCAAACGATGCCGGGTACCCTTTTCTTGCAGCTGGGCCCTCAAGGCATTGATCTCTTTCTGCTTGGCCAGGATCTTATCCTGATCGGGATTGGTCTGGGCCCACAGAGTCCTGAGTTCCAGCTTTTTGATCTGCATTTCGTTCCTCAACGAAAGGGTTTCTTTGAAGAAGCTCTCGCGCATGGCCTGGATCTTCTGGTTCTGCTCAGCGGTCAAATTCAGGGCGGGCCCCCAGGAACCTTGGGGTCCATATCCCGGGCCAGCTCCGGGACCATACCCGGCGCCGGGACCAGGCCCGTATCCCATGCCTCTTCCCCAACCTTGGGCCATGGCCAATCCGGCGGTGGCCAACAGGGCGACTACCATCAATCCAACGATCATCTTTTTCATTTTCTTTCTCCTCTCTCTTTTCTATTTTGCTTGTTGTTTACTCTCGCCTCTGCTTCTCTAGGTTAGCAACCCCCGTGCCAACGACCCGGTTCCCGCGGTTTTTTGCTTTAAGCCCTCGCAATCATGAAATAATTTTTTCTATAATTTTTTCTGGATAACAAACCTTCATCATGGAGCCCGAAGAAATTGTCGAAGCCCCTGGGAAAAGACAATAGAATCCCGAATGATTCCAAACCCCTGGGACCTCTTTTCGATTTCGACGAAACCATCCGCTTCGACAAAATCGTCGAAAGAGAAAAAACGCTTGCCTTATGCCGATTTTTAAAATATAAAATGATCAGGGCCAAATTCAACAAGGAGGTAAAGATCATGAAAATGGCGAAGGCTCTGATGCTGCTATTACTCATGGCAGGCGTTCTCGCTTTGCCCTTAACAAGCTGGGCCAAGACCGAGATTATCTGGTGGCACGCCATGGGCGGTTTTCTCGGGGAGAGAGTGAATGACATTACCAACAAATTCAATGCCAGCCAGAGTGAGTACGAAATCAAAGCCATCAACAAAGGAGGATATACCGATGTTTTGACCGCGGGAATTGCCGCCTACCGCGCCAAGACCCCTCCCCACATAATGCAGGTCTTTGAGGTGGGAACCCAGACGATGCTCTCTTCCGGAGCTATCTACCCGGTCTATCAATTGATGAAGGATCAGGGAATCAAGATCGATTGGGATGACTTCATCAGCGTAGTGAAGACCTACTACTCCAAAGGCGGGAACCTCTATTCCATGCCTTTTAATTCTTCAACTCCAATTCTTTATTATAACAAGACAGCCTTTGAAAAGGCCGGCCTGAATCCGCAAGTCCCCCCCAAGACCTTCGAGGATATCGAAAAAGCCGCCAAGGCAGTGGTATCCAAGGGGGCCGCCAAAATCGGCTTCACCGTTTCGTGGCCCTCGTGGACCCTCGTGGAGAATATGCATACCTGGAACGATCAACCCTTTGCCAACAACAATAATGGAATTGCGGCCATGGCCACGGAACTGAAGTTCAACGGAAAACTGGGGACCCAGGTTATGGAAATTCTCACCCGGTGGCAGAAGGAAGGGATTTTTACTTACTCCGGACGGGCGGCCAGAGGGGATCAGCCCACCATCAACGGAGAGGCTGCCATCAGCCTGGCTTCGACTGCTTTAGTAGGAACCATGGCTCGGACATCCAAGTTCGATTGGGGGACCGGATATCTTCCCAAACTGAGTGGATACCCCCAGGGCAACTCGATCATCGGCGGGGCCAGCCTTTGGGTGATGAAGGGCCACAAGAAAGAACAATATAAAGGGGTGGCGAAATTTCTCGAATTTCTGGGACAGCCGGAACAGCAAGCCTGGTGGCATGCCAACACGGGCTATTTCCCTCTAACCAGAGCAGCGATCAAAGCTCTCTCGGAGGATCATTTCCGCAAGAACCCCAACCTTTGGACGGCCTTTGCCCAGATCACCAGCGGCAAAACGACTCCGAACAGCCTGGGGATCCGTCTCGGGAATTTCGTAGCGATCCGGGATACCCTCGAAGGAGAGATGGAAAACATCTTTTCCGGGAAGAAGACCCCCAAGCAGGGTCTGGATGATGCGGTGAAGAAGGGGAACCAGACGCTGAAGGAGTTTGCTTCCCTTTACAAATAACCCTGTGGTAATGGAAAATCTGTAGGGGCGGTTCGCGAACCGCCCCTACGGACCCGCAATCCTCTCCTTCCCGCGCTGAAAGCCTAATCGCGGAATGAAAAAAAGCATCTTCAAAAACCCAATCCTCCCCTATCTTCTGGTCGCCCCCCAGCTATTCGTCGTCATTCTCTTTTTCTTCTGGCCGGCCTTTGATTCCCTTCGCCTGGCGATTTTCAACGTTTCCCCTTTCGGCGACCGGATGATTTTCGTGGGGCTGGGCAATTTTATCGATCTCCTCACCTCCCCCGAATATTACCGGAGCGTTTACCATTCCTTTATCTTCTCCCTGGGGGTTACCTTTTCCTGCATTTCAGTAGCCATGCTGCTGGCGGTCCTGGTCAACCAAAAGATTCGCGGCCTCGCTTTTTACCGCTCCGCCATTCTCTGGACCTTCGGGATGGCTCCGCCCATTTCGGGAATCATCTGGCTGTTTATCTTTCACCCCACCTACGGAATTTTAAGTTACGGCCTGGCCCAGATCACCGCCTATGAATTCAACTGGCTGCTCAAAGGTTGGATCGCTCTCCTTCTGGTCATCTTCGCTGCCAGCTATGCCCATCTGGGCTATAATGTCGCCTTTTTTCTGGCCGCCCTGCAGACCATTCCCAACGCGGTGGTGGAGGCGGCGCGGATGGACGGGGCCGGTGGTTTGCGGCTATTCCGTTCGATCACCTTTCCCCTGTTATCCCCGGTGACCTTCTTCCTGGTCATCATGAACATGGTCTTTTCCTTCTTCGAGACTTTTGGAATCATCCACGCGGTCACCCAGGGAGGCCCGGGGGACGCCACGACCATCATGGTCTACAAAGTCTACGTGGACGGGTTCGTCCATCTCCGGATGGGCCTTTCGGCGGCCCAATCCGTTATCCTCATGGCCCTGGTGATTTTTCTGACCGTTATGCAGTTTCGCTACGCCGAGAAAAAGGTTTTCTATTGATGAAGGCATCGAATTCGGCGGTCCCCAAAGAAAAGTTCGATTGGACGAAGGTGGGCATCCACCTTTTTCTGATCATCGCCGTCCTGCTCATCTGCTTCCCCCTGTACTACGCCTTTGTTCTCAGCACCCAGACCATGGAAGAGGTCATGGTGACGCCCCAGAAGCTCTTGCCCTCCTCCCATCTCCTGGATAATTACATCAAGATCTGGAACCGGATAAACATGGGCCAGCTTCTTTTCAACAGCGCCGTGTTGGCCCTGGCGACCAGCCTGGGGAAAATCGCCATCTCCATCCTCTCCGCTTTCGCCATCGTCTATTTCAATTTCCGGGGAAAACAGATCGTCTTCTGGATGATCTTCCTGACCCTCATGCTCCCGGTTCCCGTGCGCATCATCTCCACCTACCAGGTGATCAGCGAACTGGGATGGGTGGACACCTACATGGGCCTGATCATACCCCTCATTGCTTCGGCCACGGCCACCTTCCTCTTCCGCCAGTTCTATCTGACCATTCCGGATGAACTTGTGGACGCGGCCAAGATCGACGGATCGGGACCGCTGCGTTTTCTCTGGTCCGTTCTGCTGCCCAACTCCGGCCCCAGCATCGCCGCCCTCTTCGTGGTCATGTTCATCTACGGCTGGAACCAGTACCTCTGGCCGCTCATGGCCACCAACTCAGAAAAAATGAAGGTCGTGGTCGTGGGGATCGCCTCCACCATCCCCACGGGGACCCAGCCCCCGGAATGGAACCTGGTCATGGCCGTGGCCATGATGGCCCTGATTCCCCCCGTCCTGGTGGTCCTCTTCATGCAGCGCTGGTTCATGCACGGGCTCCTGGAAACCGAAAAATAAAAAGTTTAACCGCAGAGGTCGCAGAGCACGCAGAGGTAAAAATGGCCAAAGGCTTCAGGCCCAGGATGCATGGCAAAAAGCGGCCCCATTTCCGATGCTTCCCGGATGGACAAAACTGCCAAGGGACTTTCAGGAAATGATCTCTGCGCTCTCTGCTTCCTCTTCGGTCATCTTCTTGTCTCCATCATCGGAGCATACAGAGGAAGAAAGATTTTCTTTCCCCGAAATGAGAAAATAACCATAAACCGCAGAGATCCGGGAGGACGCAGAGAGGATGCAATATTCATAAAATGATTTATGTTTTTGGCCTTTAGGAAATAATCTCTGCGGTCTCTGCGTGCTCAGCGGTTAAATTCTTTTCTTCCTCCACGGCGGATACGGAGATTTTTACAAATTCCTATGCAATAAAAGCGCCTTATCCGCAGATTCCGCAGAGGTCAAGAAGGCAGAAAGGCTACGGATCAGAATCGGATATGAAGGTCCCCCCAGCACTGATTCTCCTTTTTCTCATTCTTCCGGCCTTCGGAGGGCAGATGGGTTGCGCGTTGAAACGGGTTGAAGAAACGAAAGTTCCTTACTGGAAAGGCAAGTTTCCCATTATGGTCATTGCGCACCGGGGATTTTCCGGGGCGGCCCCGGAGAATACCCTGGCCGCCTTCCGGAAGGCCATCGACGTCGGCAGTGACATGATCGAGCTGGACATCCAGCTGTCTAAAGACGGGAAGATCGTGGTGATCCACGATGAAATCCTGGGAAGAGCGACCAACGGCCAGGGCAAAGTGTCGGACCACACGCTGCAGGAGCTGAAAAAGCTCGACGCCGGCTCCAAGTTCCGAGCCGAATTTTCCGGGGAGAGGATTCCCACCCTGCAAGAGGTTCTGGACCTGGCCAAGGGGCGGGTCCTGGTCAACATCGAAATTAAAGATCCCACCTACGGCCAGTATCCGATCACCGAACTGGCGGACAAGGCCCTAAAGGAAGTGAAAAAGGCAGGAATGATGGACCGGGTGATCTTTTCCTCCTTCAATCCCGTCTCCTTGGAGTATATCGAGAAGACGGAGCCGCGGGCCTGGGTGGCCTTTTTGTACCACCGGCCCTGGGGTTCCCTTGCGGAGATCACCGGAGAAAGGCAATACCAGGTGCTCAACCTCCGGAATATTCATCTTACCCGGGAAAAGGTCGACAAAATCCGCAAAGAGGGAATGAAACTCAACGTTTACACGGTGAATACGGAGGAGGAACTGGAGCAGTTCGTGAAGTGGGGGGTGGATGGAATCATCACCAATTACCCGGACCGGCTCATCAGAATCCTAAAAGCAAAGTCCCCGTAGGGGCGATTCACGAATCGCCCCTACCCGCATCTCCGCTTGCCGATTTTTGAATCAAACTCCACACTTCGTCTTTCCCCTCCCCCGTGAGCGCTGAAAAGAAAAGCAGGGGTCTTCCCTCCAGCAGAGGGACGGCCGCCAATCCTTTCTTCTGCCTGGCCCGTTCAAACTGGGAGAGCTTGTCCGCCTTGGTCAGGACGATCAGGGCGGGGATCTCATGGTACTCCAGCCAGTCCAGCAGGGTCGAATCCTCGGGAGACATTCCCCTCCGGGAGTCCAGGATCAGGATGACCAGGCGGATCGCCTCCCGGGTCTGGAGGTAGGTCTCTACCATGGGTTTCCAGGCCCTCCGGGCTTCCAGGGGCGCCTTGGCAAACCCGTACCCCGGAAGGTCCACCAGGGAGAGTTTTTCATTCACCCGGAAGAAATTGAGGGTCTGCGTCCTTCCCGGCTCGGAGCTGGTCTTGGCCAGATTCTTCCGGTTCACCAGGGTATTGATCAGGGAAGATTTTCCCACGTTGGATTTCCCGGCGATGGCCACCTCGGGCAGGTTTCCCGGAGGATACTCGGAGGGTTTGGTGGCACTCTTGACGAATTCGGCGGAGAGAACCTTCATGGCTTTTTCTCCCGGGCCCAGAAGTGCTCCTTCAAATAACCTTCCAGCCGGTTCATGGCCTCGTGGATATTTTCGATGGAATTGGCGTAGGAGAAACGCAGATAGCCTTCCGCGTTGCTTCCGAAATCGATCCCCGGGGTGCACCCCACCTTGGCCTTCTGCAGAATGTCGAAGGCAAAATCAAAGGATTTCTGGGCATACCGTTTCGCGTTGGCCAGGACATAGAACGCGCCCGTGGGCTCCACCGTGATTCCGAACCCCAGTTCTCTCAGCCTCTGGATGATAAATTTCCGCCGGTCGTTGTACAGGTTCCTCATCCGGGCCACGTCGGCGTCCGCCTCCCTCAGGGCGGCGATTCCCGCCCACTGGACGAAGGCGTTGGCGGAGATGAAGAAATTCTGGTGGAGCTTCTGCAGGGGGCGGATGAATTCCGGGGGAACGATCAGGTATCCCAGCCGCCATCCGGTCATGGCGTATTGCTTGGAGAAGCCGTTGATCACCAGGGCGTTGCGGGTGAATTCCAGGATGCTGTGCTCTTTCCCCTCATAGACCAGCCCGTGGTAAATCTCGTCGGAAACCACTGTCTTGCCGAAATCGGCGATGGCCTTCATCCGCTCGGGGGGGGTCAGGTTCCCGGTGGGGTTGGCCGGAGAGTTTACGAAGATGGCTTTCGTCTTCGGGCCGATGAGCGGCCGGATGTCTTCCGGACGGTACTGGAACCCGTCTTCTTCGAATACGTCGGCAAAAACCGGCGTTCCTTCGACCATGCGGACAAAATTCGGGTAGCAGGCATAATAGGGGTTCGGCAGGATGACTTCCTCCCCCGCCTCCAGCAGGCTCATGAAGAGGAGGAGCATGGCCGGCGAAGTCCCGGAGGTCACCAGAATCTGATCCGGACTCACTTCCACCCGGTATCTCTTGTAGTAGTCTTCGGCAATGGCCTCCCGCAGCTCAACCACCCCCAGGCTGTGGGTGTAATGGGTTTTCCCCTCCCGGATGGCCCGGATGGCGGCCTCTTTGACGCATTCCGGGGTATCAAAATCCGGCTCCCCCACCTCCAGGTGAATGATGTTTTCCCCCTGCCGCTCCATGGAGGCGGCCTTCTCCATGACTTCCATGACGATGAAGGGAGGGATCTCGGATGATTTCTTGGTAACCATATCTTTCCTCTCAGACAATTCTTTGCTTCTTCAATTCTTCAATCTCCGCCGGGCTGAACCCCTCCTCCTTCAGGATCTCCACCGTATGCTCCCCGGCCATGGGCGGGGCGGTCCGCTTTCGCGGGGGAGCGGAGAGGAGGTGAAAAGGGAGCCCCACGTATCGCATGGGCCCGAGGATTTCATGATCCAATTCCACGGCGATCTGATTCTGTTGAACCTGGGGGTCCCGGAACATTTCTTGGTAGGTGTGGACAGGCCCGTTGGGCACATCGTGCTCTTCCAGGATGATCTGCCATTCCTTCGCCGTCTTCTGGAGAAAAATATCACCCAGGATCTTTTGCAGCTCCTTCCGGTTCTTCATCCGGTCGGGGTTGGTGGCAAACCTCGGGTCTTCGGCCAGGTCTTCCCGATTCAGGGCTTTGCAGAGCTTGTGCCAGAATTTATCTAAGAACACGGAGAGATTGATATACCCCTCTTTCGTCTCGAAGAATTGGATGGGAGCCCCGAAAGGGCTCGAACGGCCGGTGCGAGGAGGGTTTTCGCCGGTGATAAAATACTCCATCACCCGGGGGGTCTGCAGGGCGATCAGCGAATCCAGCAGATTCACTTCCACCTTCTGTCCTTTTCCCGTCGATGCCCGGTGATACAGTGCTCCCATCACTCCCAGCGCGGCATAAACGCCGGTGACCACATCCGCCAGAGGAAATCCAAGCCGCAGGGGGGGATCCCCCGGTTCACCCGAAACCGTCATTACCCCGCCCATCCCCTGGAAGATGGTATCCGTGCCGGCCTTGTCCCGGTAAGGGCCCCGTTCTCCGAACCCGGTGATCGAGCAGTAGATCAGGTCCGGTCGGCCCCGGTTGAGGCTGGAGAAGCCCAGGCCCATCTCCTCGACCATGTCGGGACGAAAATTTTCCACCACCACCTGGGCGTTCTTCAGGAGGTGAAGAAATATTTCTCTCCCCCTTTCCTTGCTCAGGTCAAGGGTCAGGCTCTTTTTGTTCCGGTTCACGCTTAGGGCCAGAGCGCTCTGCCCCTGACAAAAGGGAGGCCCCATGATTCGCGCCGGGTCCCCTCCCTGGGGATGTTCGATCTTGATAACCTCCGCCCCCATCTCCCCCAGAATCATGGCGCAGTAAGGCCCGGCCAGGAGGTTGGAAATGTCCAAGACCCGGATTCCCTCTAGAATCATGTTACCCTCTCCGTTCCCGATTCCGGCAACGCGGGAGGCATTGACCGGAAGCCAACTGACCAGCTTAGGATTTCTATCTTTTCTATCGAATCGGGTAGGGAAAGTCAAGACACCTAACCTGGCACAGCCAGAACCAAAAAGTTGAGATTTTCAAAAAACGATGAAAACCCTTGCTGGCAAAGGGGTTCGGCCGCAGCGATAAAAATTTGATGCCAAAAAAGCAGCAATTTAAGC
>JAPLIW010000395.1 GCA_026388915.1 Deltaproteobacteria bacterium | reverse complement strand
ATCCGCTATCGCCCCAAGGGAAAAAAGGGAACGGAGTTTGTCCACACCCTGAATGGATCGGGGTTGGCGATCGGCCGTACTCTGGTGGCCATTCTGGAGAACTTCCAGCAGGAGGACGGAACCGTCCTTGTGCCGGAGGTTCTAAGACCTTACATGGGCGGAGCGAGTAAAATCGAAAGACGCATAGCGCATAAAGCACAGCCTAAAGCGGCTCATAGCTCATAACTTAAGGCCCGTAGTTTCTTAATTCTTTATTATTTGCTCTAAGCTCTATGCTCTTTGCCTTTATCGGTTCTTTGCTTTTACTCGATGCTCTTTGCTCAATCCTTTTTGCTGTTTTTCCGGAGGGATGGCCGAGTGGTCGATGGCGGCGGTCTTGAAAACCGTTTCCCCGAAAGGTGACGTGGGTTCGAAACCTACACCCTCCGCCAAATGAGCAAAGAGCATGGAGCATAGAGCATGGCGTTCAAAGGAATCGGGCTGGACGCTATGCTCTTTGCCTTAATTTTTTTTTGCTCTTACTCTATGCTCTCTGCTCCATGCTCCATGCTTTATTGCGCGGAGAGATGACCGAGCTGGCCTAAGGTGCTCGCCTGCTAAGCGAGTGTATGCCGAAAGGTGTACCGCGGGTTCGAATCCCGCTCTCTCCGCCATAAAAGCTTGAATTGGACACAGATGAACACAGATAAACACAGATTTTAAAGAAACTACGAAGAAGTATTTGGAATTATTTTTTGGGAATCAATTCGTTTTCATCCGTGTTCCAACTCATTTGTTTTATCTGTAATCTGTACTACTAACATGCAGACTCTCTAAATTTTGTAAAGAATATTTGGGCGGGGAACGCTTCTCTGAAATCCCCCCCCACCCCCCTTTAGAAAAGGGGGGGCGAAGGGGGGATTTCTGGGATCACTTGGAACCCTGAGAAAAACTCTTCCTGAAAGATGACCTGTTTTTGGTTGCGGCGCAGCCGCGCTGTGTTTATCTGTGTCCCATAATTGCTATTTAGCCCGCGCAACGCGGGCTTTGTTTTCTTACCGGAGTTGTTTTGACTGAACGTAAGGGTTTTTCCTCCACCGATCTCTATCTGTTTCTGGCCACCGTCCTCTGGGGATCCGATTATTTCTTCGCCAAGATCGCTCTCCGCGAGGTTTCCCCCTTAAGCTTCGCCGCCATTCGGACCCTGATTTCCACCGCAGCGATATTTCCCATTTTTCTCCGCCAGGAAAGAGACTGGGCCGTCAAACCGCGTTATCTGCTTTACCTTTTCGGCCTGGCCCTTTTGGGCACCTTCATCAACCGGGTTTGCTGGTCCAAAGGGGTTGATTTAACCACGGCATCCAATGCCTCCCTGCTGTCCACGACCTCCCCCATTTTTGTGCTGCTGATCTCCTTTTTTCTCTTTCGAACCGCCGTGTCCTGGCGCGCGGCTCTGGGTATCCTTGTCTCCTTTGTGGGAGTTTGCCTAGTCATCCAGGGGGACTTGAAAGAATGGGCGAAGGGCGGTGGACATGTATGGGGAGACCTGCTCATGCTGCTGGCCTCCGTAACCTGGGCCTTCTTCACCGTCCTGGCCAAGTTCCTGATGAAGGATCATTCCAGCCTCAAGGTTACCGCCTACATCATGCTCATCGGAAGCATCCTGTTTCTGCCCTTCCTGTCCAATGAGAAGGCCGGGGGCTGGAGCGGAGTTTCGGTTCTGGGCTGGGTCAGTGTTTTGTATGTGGCCTTTACGGGGAATTTTCTGGCTTATTTTTTCTGGATGCGCGGAATCCAGAACATCGGCCCCATGCGCACCATCCTGTATTCATACCTCACTCCCATCACGGCGATTCTTTTTGCCGTCCCCTTCCTGGGCGAAACTCTGACCCCCGGCCAAATATGGGGGGCGGGGATCGTTTTTGCGGGAATTTTCCTGGCCAGGTCATGACGGGATTTTCAAGGAAGGAACCTGAAAAGGAGCGGAATGATGGATTACCTGACGATGTCTCTGGTTTCCATGGTGCTCATCGGCTTCAACACCTTTGCCGTGAAGCTGGTCAGCCAAAATCTGCATCCGGCCTTGCTGTTGGTTACCAAATTCGGAGTCGGGCTGGTGGGGTTATTCTTTTACCTTAGCTATTCAAAAGTTCCCGTCGTCTGGAACCGATATGTCATCTATGGCTGCCTGATCGGTCTTTGGTGGTCGGGGATCATGGTCATGTACTACACCGCCATCGCCCGCGGCCCCCTCTCGGTGGTGATTCCCATTTTCAATATGAACCTGATCATCCCCGCCCTTTTGGGCTTCTTCTTCCTGAATGAACCCATGACCGCATCCAAGATCCTCGGCCTCATCTTCGCCTGCCTGGCCGTCTTTTTACTGACCCGCTAGAATGGGGTTCAGATTTCAGGCCCCGGCTTTTAGGCTTTTCCCTTTAACCGGCAACCGGCAACATGCAACCGGCAACGGCTTTGAGGCGTTTGACAAAGGTTTCCGCCCCTGCTATCTTAATAAAACCTCTCGGCGCGCCCATAGCTCAGCTGGATAGAGCGCCGGACTACGAATCCGTAGGTCGGGTGTTCGAATCACCCTGGGCGCGCCAATAAAATCAATAAGTTATTAAGGAATATTGAAATAGTAAATTTTATTTTATACCCTATTTATACCCACAAATAGACCGACCTCATTACTGCCAGAGCCCTTGTTATGTGTAATCGATAGGAGAACTCATGGTGGAGGGGCCAAGAACCAGCCAGGAAATCTCCCAGCGACGGAAATTTTTCTTCAATACTGCGGAGCCTCTCCTTGTTTTGCCAAACACTAAGGAGTGTGCACATGCCACAAGACCGCGAACAGGAACGCGAACAATTGCTTCGGGTAATCGAGGCATCGCTGCCTGAGACGGTGCGAGAAGCACTCAGGACGTCACTACAATCGCTCATCGAGCCCAAGGTCATTATCTCTAAGAACGAGGTGGGGTCCGAGTATGCCGACCAGAGGTGAGATTCAAGAAGACATCGTCCGAAGGAAAAACTCTTCGCAGGACGACGTACGCCGCACGTACGCTAGAGATCTTTCTGCATACACAAAGCGAGACACGATCCTGTATGCATCAGCATTCACCTCTAAGGGGCCGGCGGTGCCGCCCTGGAAAAAGGAGTTTCTTTCAGGTCCGTTTGAATATGGAAGGGCACATCCAAAACGCTGCCGAAAACCTCACTCAGTTTCTGGCCGAGAACGTATTCCTGATTTAGGACCGGAAGTTCGAAAAGCGGAGAAGCCCTACGGGAAAAGAGGGGGGACATAGTTCTGATCCTTCCAAGCATGTCATCCTGATGCTTTTGCACCTGCCGATAGGAGGTGGTAATGACGATCGGTGAAATTCTTGCGGTCAATGCTGCCAACTTTCCCGGGAAGATCGCTCTCATAATGGGGGAGGAACGTCTGAATTTCCGGGAAATGAATGCGGCGAGCAACCGCATGGCCAACGCTCTGATTCGGGAGGGCATCGGGGAAGGGGTTCGGGTGGCCGTCCTGGAGAAGACTACGCCTCGGGCCATCCAGATGATCTTTGGCGTAGCCAAGAGCGGGGCGACGCTGGTCATGGTGAACAATCTGTTGCGTCCCCGGGAACTGGAATTCATCTTACAGGATTGCGAGCCCTCCTATCTTTTCGTCGGGGAAGGCTTTGAAGATCAAATTTTATCCCTCCGGCCGAAGCTGTCCTCCCTCCGCAAATTGATTTCCCTGGGGGAAGGGGAGAAGGGCATTCTTTCCTTTGCCGAATGGATCGAGGGGGCCTCTTCCGCTCCTCCGGACCGGAAGGTTCAGGAAGGAGCTCTCTTCAACCTCCTCTACACGGCAGGCACAACCGGAGTGCCCAAAGCGGCCCTGTATAGCCATAGCCGATTTTGGCAGAACCTGCTGAGCACGGTCATTGATACCCCCGGCATGGGGTATAACGATATCTGGCTGGGCCCCGTGCCCCTTTATCATATCGGAGGGTTCGCCACCCTGATTCGTGCCTTTCTCATGAGCAACACCGTAATTCTTCGGGATTCCTTCGATCCCGTGGCCTTTCTCCAAACGATCGAAAAAGAGAAGGCGACCATCTTATATGCCTATCCCACCATGATCCATGCCTTGGTGAATCATCCCGAGGCCGAAAAATTTGACCTTTCCTCTTTGCGTCTGGTCGTCTACGGAGGTTCAGCCATGCCCCTGGCCACTCTCCATAAGGCTTTTGAAGTTTTCAGATGCAATTTCCTCCAGAGATACGGCTCGACGGAATGCTGCGGAGCCGGGATCTCGGTTCTTACGCCGGAAGACCATCGGAGGGCTATGGGGGGGGATGAGAAAGCTAGGCAACTCCTGGCCTCGGCCGGGCGTGCCACGGTCGGGACGGTGATAAAAATCGTGGAAGAATCGGGGAAGGAAATCACGGAACCTGATATCCCCGGCGAGATCGTAGCAAGGCTGAATGCCCCCATGGAGGAATACTGGAAACGGCCGGAGGACTCCCGCGAAACGCTGAAGGACGGATGGCTCTACACGGGGGATATCGGAAAGAAGGACCGGGAGGGATTCCTCTATATCATAGACCGGAAGAAAGACGTGATCATCAGCGGAGCTCGCAATATCTATCCTCGCGAGATTGAAGAGGTCCTTCATTCCCATCCCGCTATCCTGGAGGCAGCCGTGATCGGAGTGCCGGATGAGTACTGGGTGGAAAGTGTGAAGGCCTTTTTGGTTCTCCGTCCGGGGAAGAAAACGACAGAAGAAGGGATCATCGCTTTCTGCAAGGAGAACATGGCTAGCTACAAGAAACCGCGTTTTGTAGAGTTCGTTCCTTCTTTGCCCAAAAACCCTGGAGGGAAAATCGATAAAAAGGAATTGAAGCGGCAATCCGCCAGGCCCAAATGAAATCTTGGTTCGGAGAGATGGCCATGCAATTCTTTCGCGAGGAGCATGAGATATTCCGCCGTTCTTTGCGTAGCTTTCTGGAGAGGGAAGTGAAACCCCATCTCGATGAGTGGGGAAAGAACCGCCAGGTTCCCAGGGACATCTGGCGGAAGTTGGGAGACCAGGGATTCATCGGGTACTGGGTGGATGAAAAGTACGGAGGGACGGGGGCGGATTTTCTTTATTCGGTGGTCCTCATCGGGGAGATGGTGCGCGCAGGGGCGCTGGGATTGGCTGCGGGCGTTGGGGTCCACAACGATATCGTTATGCCGTACATCGACATCCTCGGGACCGAAGAACAAAAGATGCACTGGTTGCCCAAATGTTGTACCGGCGAGTATATTGCGGCGATTGGCATGACCGAGCCGGGGGCGGGCTCGGATCTCCAGGCGATCCGCGCTACGGCCGTACGCGACGGGGACGATTACGTTATTAACGGGCAGAAGACTTTCATCACCAACGGCTATTCTTGCGACCTGATCGTCCTGGCTGTAAAGACCGACCCCCGTGCCCAGCCGCCCTACAAGGGAATTTCGCTGATTGTCGTGGAGGAGGGAACGCCCGGTTTTATCAAGAGTCGCAAACTTGAGAAAATGGGTCTTCATGCTTCCGATACGGCCGAACTTTTTTTCGAAGATTGCCGGGTCCCCGCGGGCAACCTGCTTGGCCAGGAGGGCGACGGCTTTGTCGCCATGATGCGCAACCTGCAGCAGGAACGGCTGGTCTCCACGCTAAGAAATGTGCTGACCGCTGAGCGGATGCTGGAGATCACCATCGAATACTGCCAGACCCGGACCGTCTTTGGAAAGCCGGTCTCTAAACATCAGCATAACGCCTTCAAGATTGTCGAAATGGCTACCGAGATCGAGATGGCCAAAGACTTTACGTTCCACCTGGTGTCGGACCATCTGGGGAAAAAGGATATTACCAAAAAGGTTTCCATGGCCAAATGGTACAACGCCGAGCTGGCCAACCGGGTGGCCTACCAATGCGTCCAGCTCCACGGAGGCTATGGCTACATGAGTGAATACGAAATCTGCCGTTACGCTCTGGATGTGCGCATGGGCTCAATCGCCGCTGGCACCACCGAGGTTATGAAGACCATCATCGCCCGGGGCATGGGACTTTAGCAAATTCGGATTTTAGATTGCGGATTGCAGATAGAGTAACAGTTTAGTGATTTGAGAAGCCCTATCCAGAAATCCCTCCCGACCTCCCTTTTCCAAAATTCCCCCTTGACACACAATTGCCTTTTTTGTATATTCAGGCCACCCCAAGCCACACCAAAGCAAGGTCTTATCAATTTATCAATAATTATCAATTAATAAGCCAATGGCGAAGACATGGCGTCTCCTCGACTTACCCACGGATTCTTACGCCGAATCGACCATGGCCCTCTCTCCGGCCTTGATGAAGGCCCGGAAGGAGGGACTGATTCCGGACACGGTGGCCGTCTTTTCCTTCCGCCGTCCCAGCGTGGTCATGGGCTACTACATCAGCCCGGACTTTGATGTGGACCTCGAATTCTGCAGAGACAACGCCATCGTGGTCAAAAGAATTCCGACCCAGGGTCTTATCTTCGGCCATCAGGGCTACATCTTGACCGGTCTTTACGTTCATCGCCAATTCCTCCCCGTAGACATGGCCGAGGCCTTCCGCAAACTCAATGAGGGGGTCGCCCGCAGGATCGAAAAGGAATGGGGCCTCCACGCCCGGCATCGTCCTTTGAACGATCTGGAAATCGAGATCGGCGGGAAGTGGAAGAAAATCGGCCCTCACAGCCTGGCGTTCGAGGGAGAGATCGCGGTGCAGAGAGTCGGCCTCACCATTACCCCCATGCCCATGGACCTGGTGTCGAAAGCCCTCATCCTGCCGCCGGAGAAATTCGCCGACAAGGAAGCCAAGTCCGTTGCCGAAAGGGTAGGATCCCTGGAGGAGGGTCTCGGCAGGCCGCTTTCCATCGCCGATACCAAGGCAATGGTGATCCGGGCCCTGGAAGAAACCTTCGACATAACCCTAGAACCCAGGGAGATTTCGGACGCCGAGAAAGAGTTCCGGCAGTCTTTCCGCAGGATGTACGACAACGACGAATGGTTCTTCCAGAAATCCACGAAGCGCCGCTTTGCCCAACTGCCTCCGGGGTCTAAAGTATCGCAGCATGTTTACAAAGTCCTCGGGGGCCCCCTCATCCGGGTCAACCTCTGCCTCCGGGAAGGCCGGATTCATGACCTTCTCTTCACGGGCAACATGCAGCCATCCCGCAGGGAGGTGCCCGAGGAAATAGAACAGGCCCTCCGTTCCGTAGCGGCCCGGGAGGAGGAAATCGAAAGGGTGATCCGCAAGGAATGGGAAGAAAAGAAAATGGTCGTCGCCGGGGCCCGGGTGGAGGACTTCATCACAGCGATTTTCGGCGCTTTGCGGACGATTCATTAACTTCAGCATCGCTCCCCATACCCTGCCCTGGTTGAAGAGAAAGGGGATGGAGGAGGGAAGGAGGTCAGGCCATGCGCAAGGTTTTCTGGTTGTCCGGCTGTTTCCTCTCAGGCATAACCGTTTTTTTCCTTTTCCACACTCCGCTTGTTTTGGCCAAGAACCTGGTCATGGGGGTCAACACTGCCTTATCCGGAGCCGCAGCCCCCACCGGGGTGGGGTTGTTGAGAGCCCTGGAGCTTACAACCGATGATATTAATGCCAGCGGGGGAATCAAAATTGGCAAAGAAAGCTACACCATTAAACTCATCGTCTATGACAGTAAGTATGATGCCAAGGAAGCGGTGTCGATCGCCAATAAACTCATTTTCAACGATAAGGTGAAATTTATCGCCACGACCGGCGGGACTTGCGTCATTGCGACCAATCCACTCCTTACCGAAAACAAAATTTTTCATCTCGCCTATGCCTATGGCGGCAAGAAAGCCACCAACCCCAATAATCCCTATTGCTTCCGTACCATTATGGAACCGGTCCATGGTCACACCGCTCTTTTGCCCTGGATTGTTAAAAAATACAACGTGAAAAGCATTGCCCTGACTTCGACCGATGACGAGACCGGGATCATCCAGGCTGAAGATTGCGAAATGGTGGCGAAAAAACTTTCTTTGAAGATTACCGACAAGTCCTATGCTCCTCGGGGTACCCCCGATTTTACCCCAATGCTCACCAAGTTGATTGCCAAGAAACCGGATGCCATCGATTTTGGTGCCTGGGCGGGTTCCGATGGACCTTTGGCCTGCAAACAAACCAAGGAGCTGGGGTATAAAGGGGTCATGATTTTCAGCTATAGCCAGTCCATGCCTACTTTCCAGAAAGTGGCCCCCAATTTTATGGATGGGGTTCTCTTTTACGGCATTTTTGCTGAAGACCCCACACCCGTGGCGACGAAGTTCGCCAAAGCCTACGAAGTTAAATACAAGGAAAAATTCGATGCCCTCGTCTGGCGAAACTGTGACGATCTGTACATTTTGAAAAAGGCTATTGAAATTTCCGGGAGCCTGGATCCCACCGCCGTTCGGGACGCCATGCCCAAGGTCAGAATCGATGGAGTCTTTGGCCAAACCCGTGTCGGGGGAAAATCTTATTACGGAAACGCTTGCCAATTTCTCTTTCCCATCCCCCTTACCACGTGGGATGCTAAACAAAAGAAATTGGTCGAGCTCACTCGGGGATCGATGCCGGCGGATTATTAAGCAATCCCCCCATGCTGGGTTGCCATTTACGAATCCAACCAGCGTCGGAAAGCGAATTTTGCTCTTTCCCCTGAAAAAGGAAAGGATTGCATGGGGGTGATCCCCTCCCTTAGGGGGATTTCAAACCATGCTAAGGATGTGATGCTTTAATGGATGCTTTTCCCTTTTACATGCAAGTATTCAGTAACGGGGTTGTCCTCGCCTGTTATTATGTTTTAGTGGCCCTGGGACTCAACCTCATCATGGGCATCATGCACATCGTGAATTTCGCC
>JAPLIW010000915.1 GCA_026388915.1 Deltaproteobacteria bacterium | reverse complement strand
CGGTCCCCCTTGACGTCCGTTATGGCCCCGGTAATGGCCAGGTCCTGTCTTTGAAGCAGCTTCCGGTAATTCTCCACCCGCTCCGTATAATGGGTCCCCAGTTCCTTATCCATGACCTTGGCCGCAACCGTAAAGGCGGCGAGGGCATCCGCGCCCATGCAATGAACGATCACCCCTCCGCCGGAGCGCACGCCGATGATGTAGCATTCCCTTCTCCGTAAAAGGTCCTCCGCCGTCTTGGGGGAAGCGAGCAGGAAATTCACCTCTTCGCCGTACTCGTTCCGGGTCACAAACAGTTCCCGGAAATCCGGGTGGTTGGGCAGGACATAATCCATGCAGGCCGTCTTGATGATGCTGCTGAGAGTGGGATGGGTGCGCACATCGGAAACCTTTTCCCCCAAGCACCAGATCTGCCTGCCGTCATTCAAACTTTCCAGGTACTGTTCAACGGTCTTAATCATCGGGAGCCTCCCTCTTTGTTTAGCGGTAAAGGGTCGTGACAGCAGAGTCAAGTGATGATGCCTGCCGATCCATTCCTTAATCCCGCGATGCCCGCGGCCGGGCGAAAAGCATGCCGATCTATGGCTTGATCATGACCTTGATGGCATCCTGGCTCCGGAGCTGGACCTGGAAGGCCTCGGCAGCCCGGTCCAAGCGAAACCGATGGGTGATGAACGGTCTGGGATTGACTTTGCCGTCCCGGATGAGCTCGATGGAGGCCGGGAAATTTCCCCCCAGGCAGCCGATAAGGGTTAAATTCTTGGCCATGGCCTTCAACGGGTCCCAGGCGAGGGGCCGCTCATAGATGCCCACCAGCATGATCTTTCCGCCGCCGCGGGTGATTTCAACCGCCTGATCGAAGGTTTCCTGGGTGCCCGCACATTCTACGACGATATCCACTCCCCCCCCGGAGGTAGCCTCCATGATCGCTTTTAAGACATCCTCTTTGGCCGCGTCCACCACCACGTCGGCCCCGCACCCTTTTGCGGCTTCGAGACGGATGAGCCTGCGGCCAGTGGCTAGAACTCTCTGGACCCCCATGGACTTGAGGACCTGGATGGCGTTTAGCCCGATGACCCCCGCCCCCAGGACCGCCGCCGTGTCTTTTTCTCCGGGCTGGGCTCTTTTAACGGAAAAAAAGGATATGGAGAGGGGTTCCACGGAGGCGCCGTCCTCAAAACTCAATTCATCGGGAAGCCGGAAAACATTACGGCCGGGGTTGGCGAAAGGAACAGCGACGTATTCGGCCATGGCTCCAGGAAATTGGTACCCGAGCAGGGCCATATCGGAACAACGGTGGTGTTTGCCCTGCCGGCACCAGAAGCACTTCCCGCAGGGACGAAAACCGACGGCGGTAACCCGTTCACCCGGTAAAATGCCGGTAACTTTATCCCCCACCGCGGCGACAACACCGCTGAATTCATGCCCGAATATGGTTCCTTCCTTACCGCTTTGTTTATAAACATGCAGGTCGGACCCGCATATCCCGCATGCCTCGACCTTAATAATAATTCCGTGAGC
>JAPLIW010000430.1 GCA_026388915.1 Deltaproteobacteria bacterium | reverse complement strand
CATCCCAGGGGGGAGGGAAACGGGTATGTGATCACCTTCGGGGACAAGAGAGTCTATGTGGCCGCGGATACCGAGAACATCCCGGAAATGAAAAAGCTCGAGAAGATCGACGTGGCCTTCCTGCCGATGAATCTTCCCTACACCATGACGCCGGAGATGGTGGCGGATGCGGCCAAGGCCTTCAAGCCCAGGATCCTCTATCCATATCATTTCGGGGAGACGGATACGTCCAAGCTTTTGGGGCTGCTGAAAGACAGCAAAGAGATCGAGGTGCGCATCCGGAAGATGAAGTGATTAGGGTCTCTTTTATAAGTTGTGAACAGGAATATCCCCCCATGCGAAAAAGAGGGATCGGGAGAAATCGGCTAGGATGCGGCCATTCCGCCCGTTTTCCGGAGGGTGGCCGCCGCTTCGGCCATGATCCGGTCGATCAGGCTCTTGACCGGCGGCAGGTCGCGGATCGGCCCCGTAACCTGGCCGACAAACATGAACCCTTCTTGGGTGTCCCCATCGTAGATGGCTTTCTGGTGGCGCATCGTCCCGTTGGCCAGGCGGGCCATTAGAACGAAGTCTCCTCCCTCGCCGGCCATCATTTTCCAGGCGGTTCCCAGGAACTGCAGCCAATTTTGTTTCAGGATTTTCTTGATCTCCAGGGCATTGGGTATGGCTTTCAGGAGACTGAAGGAGTCTCCTTGAGCGATCTTTTCCACCACGGGGGTTTTCAGGGCTCTTCCGGGCATGCCGTCAAAGGCGCTGCTGTATAGCGTGTCCTGCTCCGTGGCCTTCAGGCAGAGCTGCTTGAAGTTGTCATGGACCATGCTTTCCTGAGTCAGGATGAAGCGCGTCCCCATGGAGATCCCGGCCGCGCCCAGGGACAGGGCGGCAGCCAGTCCGCGTCCGTCGTAGAATCCGCCGGCGGCGATCACCGGAATCTTCACCATGCTGGTGACGAAGGGGATCAGCACCAGGGAGGTGGCATCGGCCCCGTGCGCGGCCGCCTCATTGCCGGTCACGATCAGCGCGTCACACCCCAGTTCGGCGGCACGGGCCGCGTGCTTGGCGATGGCGATGGTGCCGACCACTTTCCCCCCGTAGGCGTGGACCTGGTCGACGAACCAGGGTTTCCCCAGGGAATAGTTTATGAAGGGGACCTTCTCTTCGATGGCCGCCTGGATGTTCTCCTTGGCCCAGCCCCGGTGAAGAGGTTGATTGACCATGAAGGGTTTGTCCGTCAATTCCCGAATCTGGCGGACCTGTTTCCTCGTGTCCTCCGGGCTGTACTGGGCGATGGCCAGGGTGCCCAATCCCCCGGCGTTGCAAACCGCGGCCACCAGCTTGGGGGTGGAGATCCAGTTCATCCCGGCGAGCATAATCGGGTGCTGGATGCCGAACATCTCGGTCATCGGGGTTCTGATCATGTGTACCTCCCTTCCTTCCGACCCTATATATACCCGCCTGGGCCCGGGCCGAGGAAATCTGCAGGGGGAAGAAAATATTTCCCCCTTTCCCTTCCGGAGTTGTTTCCTCGCGGCCCGGGTGCCTCTGGAATTATGAAAAGCTGCCCAAGAATTCCCTGAAGGTTCTCTCCATTAAGCCTATCCTGCGTTACGAGAACCTCCAGGGAGATGAACAGCGCGAAACGCCCCGATTCCGTCGCCGTCACTTGTTCACGGAGGTCAATTTTCCCTTGACGACCTTGAAAATCACCATGGGTTTATCCACAGACCCGTCCTGCTTCAGGGTCATCTTGCCACCGTAGACGGTGTCAAACTTCGGGTCAAGCCAAATGGCTTGTTCCAGCTCGCCGCCATTGAGCGGGTTGCCCCCCTTTTTGACCACCCGTTTGATCAGCTCGGCAAAAATGTGCTTCACCGCATCGTAATAATTGGCTGAGTAGAAATCGGTCGGTTCTTTCCATTTGGTTTCAAAGTCTTTGACGAAAGCTTGGGTCAAGGGATACGAACTCGTCCGGTCATAATGCTCCACGCAGGTAAACACGTTTTCACTGGTCTCGCCGGCGATGGTCTGTAAATCGTTGGTCCATTCGGCGACCGATATGGGGCAGGTCAGACCGACTTCCCTCGCCCCCTTGACGGCGTAGGCGATATCCTGGCCCGTCGAGAGGTTGATGATGGCATCGGGCTTTCCCGCACGGATGCGGGTCAGATAGGCGCTGAAATCGGTCAAACCGGGTTGATGGGGCTCCTCGGCGACAATGGTGCCCCCCCATTTGGTCCACAGCGGGATCACCGTATTTTTCATGGGCAACTCGCCGGACGGATCGGAGAGATACATTAACCCGAGTCTGCGCGCCCCGCTGTCCCACAAATACTTCAGCATGCCCGGAAGCATCTGTTGCTGGGACAACCGGATGGTGTGCAAATAGGGAAGGTTAACCAGCTTGGGGCTCCAAGCCCCGCCGTTGATCATCAGAACTTTAGCCTTCTCGCAGATCGGCTGGCTCCCCAGGGTCGTCACGGTGAAAGAGGTCAATACCACCGGAATCTTGTCCACGCTGATCATCTTACGAACACCCGTGACGGTTAAATTCACATCGATATTCTTGAAGTCGGTGATGACCAGGTTCATTTTGTACCCTTCCACACCGCCGGCCGCATTGATCTGGTCGATGGCGGTCAGAGCCCCGCGGCTCATGACCCGGCCGTAATAGGCCTGCGGCCCGGTCATGGGCCAGAACGCTCCGATGGGAAACGTTTTCTCGCCTGCCGGGTAGGCCGGCAGGGCCCATGCCAAAATGGCCACCACCACCAGCAAGAATTTTGCCTGTTTCATGAATCATTCTCCTTTCTGTTTAGGGTTTATTTAAAATAGGTCCCACCATTCCTTCCGTTCCAGAAGCTTTGCCCCGGTTTCTTCCAGGATCATGCGCCCGGCTTTCATTACATAGACTCGTTGGCTGAGCTTAAAGGCCACCTTTACGTTCTGCTCCACGAGCACAACCGCCGTTCCCAGGCCGGTGTTGATCTCCTGTATAATCTTGGCCACGTTCTGGAAGGTCACCGGGGCCAGTCCGCTGGAAGGTTCATCCACCAGGACCAGTTTCGGCCTCCTCAATAAGCCCATCCCGATCCCCAACATTCGTCTCTCCCCGCCGCTGAGAGTGCCGGCCAATTGATTCCTGCGGTTCGTCAAGACGGGGAAAAACGTATAGACCTCGCTGAGTCGGGATTCAAAGTTCGACCGCTCTCTCATCGTAAAAAAGCTCATTTCGAGGTTCTCTTTGACGGTGAGGTCGCTGAATATGAAATCCTCCTGCGGGATGTGGTAGATCCCCGCGTCCAGTCTCACGGCCGGCGGCTGAAGGGTGAAATCTTGGCCCTCGTAGACCACCTGCCCGCGGAATGGCGTTAATAATCCAAAAATGGACTTGAGGGTGGTACTTTTGCCGGCACCGTTGTGTCCGATCAGACCGACAATCTCTCCCTCATGAACGGACAAGGCAATATCATATAAAATCTGCTTTTTCCCATATCCGGCCTCAAGGTTCTTTACTTCAAGCAGCATACGTTGACCCATTTCTCTTGCCCCGGTCTAATCCACTCCGAAGTACACTTCCGCCAATTTGGGATCGGCCATCAGCGCAGACGGTTCACCGTGGGCCAAAACCCTGCCTTCGCTCATAAAGTAGGCTTCTTCCACTAACCCCCTCACGACGTCCAAATTATGTTCAATGAGTAGAATGGTCTTACGCCCTTGTTTGGCGATTCCTTTTATTAATTTAATGATTCTCTCCACCGACTCCAAGTCTAGGGCTGCGGTTGGCTCGTCAAGGAGCAGCACCTTGCATTCCGTGGCCATTAACCGCGCGAGGGCCACCAATTTTTGCTCCGCCGTGGATAAACTTCCGGCTAAGTGTCCCGCTTTATCGATCAAGTCCACCATTTTTAGGTATCCGAAGGCATGGCGGGCATTCTCCCGCTCTTGGCGGGCTACCCGCCAGGGTGAGAAGAACAGCCGCAGGATCTCCTCCCCGCTCTGCTTGGGACGGGCGACCAACACGTTGTCGAGGACGGTCATGTCCTTGAAGATGCGGATATCTTGCCACGAACGGACAAGTCCGTCGTCGACGAGTTTATACGGAGCCTTGCCGGTGATCTCCTTCCCGTGAACGTAGACCTTTCCATCGTCGGCAGGCAAGAACCCGGTGATCAGATTGAATACGGTTGTCTTTCCGCACCCGTTCGGACCGATCAGTCCGGTTATTTTCCCCGATGCCAGCCGGAGCGAAGCATCCTTCACCGCCTGCAGGCCGCCAAAAGATTTTGAAAGGCCGGTTATTTCCAAAGCCTGAGGCGAGCTTCCTTTTTCTTCAGCCGAAGCCGTATTCCTTTCTTCTGCGGCGCTGAAAGCATCTGCTTCATCCGGTAAATCTTGGAACCCTTGAACCGGCTTTGTTTTGGCGGCATACTCCGGCAAAATTCCCTGGGGTCGGAAGATCATCATAAACATCAAGATGAGGCCGTAGAAAATTTCCCGGAGCACATCCACGAAGCCCGCCGTGCCGGGCAGAAAACGCAAGACTTCCGGCAAGCCCACAAGAATGGCCGCCCCAACCAGCGGCCCCCAAAAACTTGCCTCTCCTCCAAGAACGACCATGACAATGATGAAAATCGAAATCTCGATGCTGAACGAAACCGGACTGATGAAAGTAATAAAATACGCCATCGTACTTCCGGCGATGGCGGCAATTCCTCCCCCCAGGGCAAATACCAAGACCTTGAACTTGAGGGTATTTTTTCCCAGGGCGCGGCAGGCGCTTTCATCTTCCCGGATGGCCTTGAGCACCCGGCCGAACGGCGAGTTCACCAACCGCCAGACGATGGCAAAACATATGACCGTCGTAACCAAAGCGAGAGGGAGAAACTTAAAAGGGGTATTGAACGCGAACCCAAACAGCTGGGGAGAAGGGATATTGGGGATCCCGCCCTGCCCCTCGGTTATGCCCCGGGCCGTGATCATGAATTCATAGGCCACCATCTGGAAGCCGACCGTAAACACAATAAGGTATTCATTGCGGACCCTGAGAGACGGGATCGCCAGCAGGGCGCCGACGACCGTGGCCAGCAGGAATCCGGCAACCGTTCCAACGAGGAAATTATACCCCAAATGGACGCTGATCAATGCCGCGGTATAGGCGCCGATCCCGCTGAAGATCGCATGGCCCATGGATATGACCCCGACGTAGCCCATGATGAGATTCAGGGATTGGACCCAGACCGCGTAGATGAGGATGAATACGAGAACGTTGAAGATATAATCCATGGCCGATTACCCTCGCTTAATCCCGATGAGCCCCTCCGGCCGGATGATAATGATCACGAATAAAATGGCGAAAGCGATCATGGTCTTATACTCCCCGGGGAGTACGAGCATACCGAGGCTTTCGGAGAGTCCGAGAATGAAACCGGCGAGCGCATGTCCCGGTATGCTGGTTACTCCTCCCAGGAAAACGGCGGTAAAGGACATAAAAAAAGGATGAATGCCCATGGTCGGGTAGGCCACATTCTTGGCGGCGAAGAGAAATGCCGCCGCCCCGAACAACCCGGACCCGATAGCAAAAACAAGCAAATAGATCCGATCGATATTCAACCCCACATTCCTGGCCATCTCCGCGTTGCTGCCTACCGCGCGGATGGCCTTTCCCCATTTCGATTTGGCCAGGAAGAAAAGCAGGAATCCAATCATCGCCCAACTCAGGATCGCCATCGTCAAATCGGCTGGGCTGAAAAATGCCTCGCCGACGGAGAGCACCTTGGTCGGAAACCCTACCAGGCGGCGCGGACTGGAAGTAAAAGCCAAAAGCAGGAGGGCGACTCCTGCGGTCCCAAGCCCAAGAGAGGCGAGAAAGGTGGTTGCCTGCGTGGCTCCCCTCCTCCGCAAAGGCCGGTATAGGAAGGCATCAATGCCGCAGCCCAGGAGCACGGCTACGGCCACGGCGGCAAAAAAACCGAAGAAATAGTGCAGGTGGGCCTCGGTCGTGACCAAAATGGCCGCGTAACCGGCAACCGAAAAAACCAAGTGATGGGAAAAATGGAAGATGTGGGTGGTTCTATAAATGACTCCCCAGCTCACCCCGGCGAGGGCATAGAAGCTCGCGGTTATGAGGCCATTAACGAATAGCTGAATAATCAGAATACGCATCCACTCTCCCTCAATTTCAAAACCCAAAACCCATCTAAAAATCTTTCTTCCGTACTAATCACTGTGTAAGATAGTTGAACGCCGATTAGATGTCAATGGAGAATTCGAATCTGAATTTGAATTTGGAGAAGGGAGAGGGAAAGGTTGATTTCCCCTCCGCCGTTATGATAAGGTTGCCCCCTCGACCGTCGCACGGTACAAGGTGCACGGCGTAAGGCGCAAGGTGTGAGTCGTAAAGCGCAAGGCGCAAGCCGCGAAAGCGGAAGGGGGCTGAACAACTGCAGTGAGTTTGCGGAGATCTCCTTTGCCCTGAGCAAAATCGGGGCCCTTTCCGTTCCCCTGAACTTCCGCCTGAAAGGCGAAGATTCACGGATGACGGGGTCATGCGGAAGGAAACCTGAACGGACGAAAAGGCTGAAAATTATACCGCTTGTAATGCTATGAATTACCGATTGAAGGGTAAAAAGAAAGAGGCAGAGTCATTTCTGACCCTGCCTCTTTCTTCGGGATTAAAGTATCTTTATTTCTTAATCTTTCTCCTTAGCCCCCAAAGACCGAACAA
>JAPLIW010000536.1 GCA_026388915.1 Deltaproteobacteria bacterium | reverse complement strand
AGTTATTTCAAGATGTTCTGGACCCCGGCTTTCGCCGGGGTGACGCTCCAAGAGACTTTTTACAAGATCATCAAAATTAAACCCATCAGAACTTAAACCTATCCTTTTCCATTTCCAAACGGGAAATCCATGGGGCGGATTAGCATCGGTGGATCGCCCATCTTTTCGGGGGAAAATCAAAAAAGAAAGGGGGGAGATTGCCAGTCGCGTGGGGGGCTTGAAGGACTCTCTTGTCTTCTAACCCGAAAATTCCTTAACCCTTAGAAAGGAGAAAGGAAATGAGCAAGGAAATCACCCGGAGAAAGTTTATCGAGGACGTGGCTAAATACTGCGGGGTGGGAATCGCCGCCGTGGGCCTCATCGGCCCGACCAAAGCCCACGCCGTGGCCGACCTGGACATACCGGCTCATGAAGGCGTCTGGAGGATGCGCGACAGCCAGTTGATGCAATACGGGGAATTTATCAAGAATGCCCCCCTTCCCAAGGATTATTTTGAAAAGCCGGCGGATAAATTGGTGAACGGAGGGGCGCCGGTCAACTGGTCCCATCTGCACCCCAATTATTATGGCGAAGGCAACAAATCCCTGGTCGGACTGATCATGGCCACGGAGCTGGATAAAGACCTGAAAGGGGACATCAAGAAGGCCATGAAGCTCATCGGCGGCTTTGATAAGTCCCTGAAAAAATCGGACAAGATCCTCATCAAGCCCAACATGAACACGGGCGACCCCTGGCCGCAGGGCGGTACCGACGCCGATTTCCTTAAGGCCCTGATCTCCGTCCTGAAAGACGAAGGGTATACAAAGCTGACCGTGGCCGATACCTGCGGGCCCTGGGGACCGACCGAACGGGTATACAAGAAGCTGGGTCTCGACGTGGCCTGCAAGGAGACCGACACCCTGATCAAGACCTGGGAGCAGGAACAGTGGATGAACATCCGCAATGAGAAAGCCGAATTCCTGGGCCGGATCGGCGGTGGAGACGGCACGGTAGCCTACCCTGCAGACCTCAGAAATTACGACAAGATCATCTACACTCCGGTCATGAAAACCCACTTCCTCGGGGGAATCACCATGGCCTTGAAGCTCTCCGTGGGGACCCTGCACCGGGCCGACCGCGGGGGCCAGCTCCATAATTTCAACCACATCTTCGTGGCCGAGCAGGCGGCGGAGATCAACCTCCCCTCCCGGCCCGATCTGATCATCATGGACGGAAGACGCTCGCTCATCAGCGGCGGTCCTTCCCATGGCGAGCAGGTCAAACCGGGCGTGATCCTAGCCTCCGGCGACCAGGTGGCCAACGATGTCATGGGCATCCGGATTATCCAGGAATGGTATCCGAATATGGCCGCCAACAAGATCGGCATGTATGCCTGGAACCAGAAGCAGATCGCCCAGGCAGTGAAACAGGGTATCGGATACGCCAAGAAACAGGACGATATCAAGCTCATCCTGGGTTGATTCAGAAATCTAAACCCCGCCCTCCCTTCTCCGGCCTCCGGGGGAGGGAGGGTTTTTAAAAACCTGGAAATTCGCGGAGACAGTGATGACCCGACTGCTCATCTTTTCTTGTTCTGCTCTTTTCATTGCCTCTCTGGTTGCTCCACCCATGGGTTTTCCCCAAAAGGCCGATTCCATCATTCAAGATTTCAAGGTCCAGCCTCTTTACCGGGCGGCCAAGCTGACCTGGAAGGTGAAAGAGGGAGTGAAGGGCGGTGCGTCCGTGCAAATCCTGCGCGCCGATTCCTTCGAGGACGCTCCCTATAAGGAAGTGGAGGCGGTCAATCTCTCCCCGGGGAAAACGAGTTATGAGTATGTAGATAAAAGCATGGGGTCAGAAGCCAAGTACTTCTACAAACTTCAGGTCAAGGAGACGGGGGAGACCACAGCCCCCCTCCCCACAAGGCCGTTCTTCTCCCCTCCGGCGACATAGAAATGCGGACGGGGGGAATCCGGAATTCAAATTCATCCATTTTGTAGGGGCGACCGGCCGGTCGCCCTTTACCCTTTGAAGACCGAGAAATCGGGGGAATACGGTCAATGCCCCAAGAAATGAACCGGCGCACGGTCCTGAAAGGTATCACCCTCGGCGCTTTCGGCCTGGGAAGCGTGGTGGCCGTCGGGAACCTGCTGGAAATCCTCACCTTCCCCAACGGGCAGAAGGTAGCCCTGGCCAAGGGGGTGATCCTGGCGGACAAATCCCTCTGCTCCGGATGCCGGGTCTGCGAGATTGTCTGCGCCAACTTCAACAGCGGCGGCCGCAACTCCCCTTCCCTTTCGCGGATCATCATGGAAAAGGAAATCCTGGGCGGCGATTACCAGCCCAAGGTATGCCACCAGTGCGCCGACCCGCCCTGCCTCAAAGCCTGCCCGGTCACGGCCCTGCAGGTGGACAAGCAGAGGGGAACCTACGCCCGGATTATCGACGAGCGGGCGTGCATCGGCTGCCAGAAATGCGTGGAGGCCTGTCGGCAGTACTTTCGGCCCGCCCGCCCGAGGTATGACGCACAGAAGCACCGGTCGGTCAAGTGCCACCTTT
>JAPLIW010000678.1 GCA_026388915.1 Deltaproteobacteria bacterium | reverse complement strand
CCCGAGAAGGCGGGAGACGGGCTGGTTCATGGCCTTCCCGATCAGGTCCCAGAGGGCGATGTCCACCCCGCTGATGGATTCGATCATGAAACCCTTCCAGTGGCCCCGGCTCTTCATGGTGGAAAACATCTTCTCCCAGAGAACATCTACGTTCATGGGGTCGGCCCCCAGGACTACGGGTTTCAAAATATTTTGGATAACCTCCCGGGCGGCCGAGGGGCCCAGGCGGGTCAGGGCCTCCCCATAGCCGATCAGCCCGTTATCAGCTTCCACTTCCACGATGGTGGCGGTCATCTCGGCCATCACGATTCCCGCGATCTTCCAGGGTTTCGCCAGAGGAACGGACAAAGTATACGATCTTACATCTGTAATTTTCATGCATTCACTTCCTTCTTAAAGGATTTCCTTGCTCCCTTAGGGTCAAATTCAAACAACCAAATCCCCAATACATACCAACCCACAATTTTTCACCGCCCCACTTTGATGAATTCGTAAAATGTCGAAACCCCAGAGAATGCGTCATTCCGGCGAAAGCCGGAATCCAGTTATTTCAAGATGTTCTGGACCCCGGCTTTCGCCGGGGTGACGCCCCAATAGACTTTTTACGTGACCATCCCCCTTTGGGATTTTGAGGGTTGGATTTTGTTTGGAATTTGGGATTTGTCATTTGGTGCTTCTTTTGTGGGTCACATCCCCAGGTAGGCTTCTTTGATCCTGGGATTCTCCGCAAACTCGGCGCGGGTCCCCTCCAGGTTGATTCTCCCGTTTTCGAGCAAGTAACACCGGCTGGCCAGGTCGATGGCGTAAAAAATGTTCTGCTCCACCAGGAGAATGGAAGGCCCCTGGGCGATGATTTTTTCCACGGTGGCAAAGACGGCTTCCACCAGGATGGGAGCCAGGCCCAGGGAGGGTTCGTCGAGCATCAGCAGAAGCGGATTCTGCATCAGCGCGCGCCCGATGGCCAGCATCTGTTGTTCTCCCCCCGAGAGGGTGGCGGCCATCTGGCCGGTGCGGTCTTTGAGCCTGGGGAAAAGATCGAAAACCTGGTTGAGATGCCTCTCGCGCTCTTTCTTTCCCCTGGGATTCCAGGCTCCGATGGTGAGATTTTCCATGACGGTCAAGGTGGTGAAGATCCCCCGTCCCTGGGGAACATGGGCCATTCCCAGGCTCGGCAGTTCATGAGCCGGAATGCGGGTCAGCTCCCGGGTATCGAAGATAACCCTTCCCCGGCGGAGGGGCAAAAGCCCCGAAATAGCCTGGAGCAGGGTCGTTTTCCCGGCCCCGTTGGAACCCAGAACAGCGACGATTTCCCCCTTGTCGACCCGGATGTTGATGTCATGGAGAACCTCTAGATCCCCATAGGCGACAACCAGATTCTCCACTTTCAACAGCTCACTCATTCCGAACTCCTTTTTTCCCCAGGTAGGCCTCCACCACCGACGGATTGTGGGCTATCTCCTTCGGCCCTCCCTCGGCGATCTTCTTGCCGTAATCCAGGACCACGATCCGATCGGAGATGTTCATGATGGCCCGCATCACATGTTCGATGATGAGAATGGTCACGCCCTCCTCCCGCAACTTGCGGAGTAAACGGAGCGACTGATCGATCTCCGTGGGCGTCAACCCGGCCATCACTTCATCCAGAAGGATCATGGTGGGACGCGTGGCCAGGGCGCGGGCCAGTTCCAGGCGTTTTCGATCCTGGACCGTCAGGTTCTTAGCCAGCACATGCCCCACTTTTCCCAGGCCCAATCGCTCGATGATCACCCTGGATTGTTCCCGGGCCTCCTTGCGGTCCGCCGTCCGGAGCAGCGCTCCGATCAGGACATTCCCGGCAACCGTCATATTCAGGAGCGGCTTTTCCACCTGGAAGGTGCGGCAGATCCCCTTCTCCACCACCTGGTTGGCCTTGAGTTTCAGGAGACTCTTCCCCTGAAAAAGGATGTCTCCCGAATTGGGCTGGTAGACTCCCATGACCAGGCTGACGATGGTGCTCTTGCCCGCCCCGTTTGGGCCGATCAAGCCCAGGATCTCGCCCCGGAGGACGGAGAAGGAGACATTGTCCACGGCAGTCAGGCCCCCAAAGGATTTGGTGACCCGCTGCAGCTCTAATAGTACCCCGTTGGCAGACTCCCCTTGGTTCGTCACCTTGGGCTCCTTTTCTTGGATAAATCCGAACGGCAATCGATGATAAACCCTGAATCATTCATGCCGATAACTTCGCTCTCCTCCCGGCAGAAGGGCAATCAGGCCCCTCGGGCTGAAGAGGATCACGAGCATGAGGATGATGGCGTAAATGATCAGAGAGGCCCCCGCTCGCCCGCTCCCGAAGAGGTAGTTGCTGATCTCGGTCAGCGGGATCAGGATACAGGCCCCGATGATCGGTCCCCAAACCGTTCCCACCCCTCCGATAATGGCCACCAGGAGGATCTTGATGGAAAGGTCCACCCCGCAGACGCTGTCCGGATCGATATAATAAAAGTAGGACACGTAAAAGGCCCCCAGCAGCGCCGTCAGCGCCGCGCTGATCATCAGGGCCCTGACTTTGTTGTTGGCCAGGTCAATGCCCAGGTTTTCCGCCGCGTCCTGGTTTTCCTTGATGGCCTGGAGGTAATAGCCCATCCGCGAACCGTGAACCTTGTAGGTCACATAGAGACACAGTCCCAGCAAAGCAAGGCATATGAAGTAATAGGGCTGTTCGGAGGCGAACTGCAGTTTCCATGCGTCCGTTCCTTTGAAGGGGATCGTGACCCCCAAGGATCCGCCGGTTTGGTCGCGAAAGTGGAGAAGCAGGATCCGAACGATCTCCCCGAAGGCTAATGTGGAAAGGGCCAGATAAGGACCCCTCAGCCCGAAAACCATGTGGCCCAGGAGAAAAGCCATGATTACCGCCACAACGACTCCGGGGATGAATCCGAGCCAGGGCGGGACGTTGTAGCCCAGGAGTAAGAGACCCGTGGGGTATGCGCCCATGGCCATGAAGGCGGCGTGTCCCAGGGACAGCTGCCCGGCGTATCCCCCGATGATATTCCAGGCGCACCCCAGAGCGGCAAAGAAGAAAATGTTGACCATCGTCCTCAGCAGGTAACGCGAAGGAAGGATGAAGGGGAAAACGAGGATGACCGCCAGCAGAATCCACGGAGCAACCCGCGTCCATCCGGAATGTTCTTGGGGTGATGTGCTCATCAATAAACCTTCCCTTTTCCGAGAATGCCCGAGGGCTTGAAGACCAGAACCAGAACAAAAATGATAAAGACCCCCAGCATGGCCAGGTCCAGGGCCACATACTGGGAGGTCAACGATTCCGTGACCCCGATGGCCAGGGCGCCGAGGATGGCCCCCGGAATGTTCCCCATTCCCCCCAGAACCACGACGACAAAGGCGGTCAGAACGAACATGCCCCCTACGGAGGGAAAGGTGTAAAAGAAGGGGGTCAGAATGCTGCCCGCCCCGGCGGCCAGGGAGATGCCGATCCCGAAGGCCAGGGCATGCATCATCTTGGGGTTGATGCCCATGAGGGTGGCCACCTCCGGTTTCTCCGCCACGGCCCGCAGGCCTTTCCCCAAGTCCGTTCGGGTCAGGAACAACCACAGGATTCCCGAGAAAGCCATGGCCACGACAAACGCCAGCAGGCGCGGGACGGAGAACAAGACCGGTCCCGCCGCGTAGACACTGAACTTGTAGCCGGTCTTGACCGATCGGTAGTCAGGACCCAGGAAGAGAAGGGCAAGGTTGATCAGGAGGACCGAAAGCCCCAGGGTCAGGAGGATCTGCGCCTCATCGGGCTGGCCGATGACCCGGCTGATCAATCCCTTTTGAATCAGCGCTCCCACACCCAACATAATCGGGATGACCAGCAGGATGGAGACGCCCGGGTCCATCCCCAGGAAGGCATGGAGCAGGTAGGTCAATACCATTCCCAGCATGACAAATTCGCCGTGGGCGAAGTTGACCACGTTCATGACCCCGAAGATCAGGGTCAAACCCACGGCGATCAGGGCATACACCCCGCCCATCATCAGACCATTCACGATGGTTTGCAGGAAAATCGCCACATCCATTTTCTTCAGGCCTCGTATTGATTCATTTGTCGTTTCTATGCGCTTCCAAACTTGATGAACTCGCAAAAGGTCGAATTTCCATAGAATTCGTCATTCCGGCGGAAGCCGGAATCCAGCTATTTCAAGATGTTCTGGACCCCGGC
>JAPLIW010000132.1 GCA_026388915.1 Deltaproteobacteria bacterium | reverse complement strand
AGACACCCCGCCCCTTTCGACTTCGCCATCCACCTCTTTTTCCGCCTCCTGCCATTCCTTCGTCCAGTACCAACCCTGAGAAGGATCGATCAGCTTTCTCGGCTTCAAGGCGATGTGATCCTCTTCCAGCAGAGCCTCGATATAATCACCCGCTTCCAGACCAAGCTTTGCCATGAATTGAGGTCATTTAGAATCTCCCGGCTGGTTGGCAGCGTGGGGGGCGAGAAACGGGGACAGTGGTGAGGGGCACGGCGATTTGGGGACAAAATAGGGTGCAAGGGGCAGCGGGCAGGATACTGACGGGGGATTTCCAGCATAGAGCTAGCCAAAGGCAGGGTAACGGCAGGGTAAAAGCAGGCAAGTTGACGTAGTTCTCCCTGGCGCCTGTTCAGGCGGGGTGGTTGGACATTTTTCGGGCGAGTACTTGAGGGTTCTCACTCCCGCTGGATCAGCCTCAGGATGAACGTCGGGACAGAGGGAGGTCTGAGGAGGAGTTCCATTTTGGTTTTGGTTGTTGAGTTTGATTCCTGGAGGTATTTTCTGAAGAGGGCGGTGGTTTTGACGACAAAGGAGAAAGCTCTTTTCAGGAGGATGACGATGGCAGTCATCTGGGCAAGGGCGGCGGCTCTTTTTCCATTACGGACTCTGGGTTTACGGAGGCTCGGTGTATCTTCCTTGGCGGCGCTGTTGATCCGTTCCGAGGCGGAACGATGTTGTTTTAGTTTCTGATATTTTTTAGTTCCCCGGGGGATGGCATTTGTCAGTCGGGGATGCTCTTTGACATACATATGCTTCGTATAGCCGGTTTCGTTACTGGTATGCGGACATATGGCTAAATTATAGTTATACTTCAGTTCTTCCAGCGCCTTGGGGGTCAGTTTCCGGCATTGCTTGAAACAACAGAAGATCAGTCTCTGGCGTTTCTGGTCAAAGCCGTTGGGTATGGTCAGAAGACCGCAGGGAGCGAAGGGTGTGCCGAGTTGATCGTAGCCCCGCTTCAGTAGATCATCTCTGGAGAGCTTTTCATTTCTGGGGTTGTAGTCAATGATAGGGATAGCGCCCTGGTTGCGGATGTAGTCATAATTATTGATGATGTCGTACTTTGAATCGGCAAGATCTACCGCAGTTTTGCAGCCATGATGCTCGCGGATCTGTTCTCTGTTGATCACAAGATAGCTTCCTTCTTCGGCATTCCCGGCGATGTTGCTGACCGCCACGGGCAGTTCGATACCCAGATGGGGTTCTACAGAGGTAGAGATAATGGCGTTGTAGCCGAAGATCTTCTCTTTTTTGTCGGGGTATAAGGGGTGTCTTCTGACGCCGATTCTGGCATCGGTGTCCTTGGGGATTTTGGGACAGCCCATCGTCATGGCGCCATCAAGATCGATTTCAGTCATGTATGAGCGTATCGTCTGGATGCAAAGCTGCTGACAATCCAGTTCATCCTTCACTCCGAAGAGGATGGCGGTATTGATCTGTTCCTGGGAAGGCTCTCCACCAGAGAAGGCAAGACGGAATGAGAACAGCTCGATTTTGGGTTTCTCGACGTCTTTGGGGAAGCGATCGGAAGGACATTCGGCATAGACGCGGATATCAGATCCCAGGCTATTTTCCGGCATATGGGCAAGACGATAGAGGATACGCTGCCGGACTTTTTCGGTGACATCTTGGACGGTTATCCTGGAACATTCATGACAGAAGTAGGTGCAGCCTTTGTATCTGGCCCAGGTAGGATAGAGGGTGCCGTCATGGGAGAGGATCTTGAAGGTAATCATTTCCAGGTCATGGAAGATGCCCACCAGGGCATGAAAGATGTCATTGTATCTTTTTTCTCCGATGCGCTTCCGGAAGTTGGAAAAGGTTCCTTCGGAGGGGATGTCTTCAATAATACCGGCATAGTGTCGATATTCACTCCCTCGTTTCTCATCCCGAAGCACCGTCAGAAAGGCGTTCATGTCCGGGTGGTCGTCAATATACCGGAACAGGTCCAGGAGAAAGAGTGTCACCGGGTCATAGCAGGAAGGGCCGAAGATGCTGTAGGCATCCGCCGCCAGGGAGCGGACAAAGGTGAAGTCAATCAGGGAGGTGATCATACATGCATATCCGCCCTGTACATCCCCTCGGGGATCGACAAAAACGAAGCGTTTCCGGAAGATATACCGGGACAGGAGTTTGGGCTTCGGGAAAAGTTTCTGATGGAAAGCAGAAAGATTCTGGTTGATCTTGTTGAGACTTTTCGCTATGTTTGGCAGGGTAAACTTGTGAATGGGGTTCACATTTACCTCACGACCCGGGCGGAAGGTGCTACTTCTGCCCGGGTTACTTAAAAAGATTCAGGTTCCGTTCTTGAGTTTTTCCCGGAAGTCCTTCCTTAATGGATACAGAAAGACATCCTTAATCAGACCATGAACCAGGTGATCATGTCCCCTTTTGGAGGTGCCCTTGGTTTGTCCCACACAGATCCAGTTGGCCGCCTTGTAGCAGGTCCCCAGGAAGCGATCTTTTTCCACGAAGGTCTCCAGGAGATAGACGGGCTGTTGATAGATCGTCGTCCAATCCTCAGAGATTCTCCGGGCATTCATGGCTAAAATCTTGGAAGCCAAACACTTGATGTTGACCCAGGGAAAAATAAGAAAGCGAGTATTATTAACCACAAACGCGAGGTTCTTCTCTTTGGTGGGTTTGTCCCAGCCGATGAAGGTTTCCCTGGACTTAACCGCCCAGGCGGCGGAACCCCAGCCGATACAGGCCACAGGACGATCCCCCAGGAAGGCCATATACTTCAGATGCTGACCGACGATCTGACGATAACCGAGATAATGATACTGGTGAACGAGGCTGTTGTAGAGAGATTCTAAGGAGGTGTTCCGGACCATGGTCATCGTGACGGGACCGTAGTCAGCAAGACTTCCATCCACAGGAGACTGATCCACGAGGACCGATGAAACGAAGCGATTTCGCTTTTCATTCCGACCGTTATGCCGACCAGGAGGAAGCTGTAGATGTCCTTGTCTCTCCAGGGTAACCATCACCTCCCGACAGGCCATGTCCTTCAACCGTCCATTGGGCTGGACCCAGTTCCACCTCTGGCAAAGAACTCTGGATATGGCGCTGCGGCTGTTGTGCCAATGCTCATCAATAATGTTTTGGATTACGGGCAGGTCGGTGTCGCGAATGGTCCGGTTTCTAATGGTGATGGGCAACATGACCATCGTATATCAAAAAGGATCCGTGGACGCCAGCTAAAAATGCAGGGTGATGAAAATATTTTTTCGGGTGAATTTTTGCCGGCAAATCCGGCAGGCGGGGTTGGCCGCTAATGCCTGCCGGTGGGTTGAAATGAAAAAGCATGGGTTGAAAATGACCATGAAATCAAGCTAAAAGGGATTCTAAATTACCTCATGAATTTCCTGGGGATGCGAATCTGTCCCTGTGGGCTGATCTTCATAACCGTTGTCATACAACCTCCATAATTAAACATTGTTACAGAATCTAATATAAATCTTTTACCCTGTCAAGTAGAATTTTGGGATAATAGGGGGACAGCGCCCCTATTAATTTCTTTCCGCCTCACCCGGAAAAAACCGGGACAGCGCCCCATTTTCCCTGCGGGAAAAAAGGGCGCAGTCCCTCATTTTTCCTCTAAGTTTTAAGTTAAAAATGGCGTTTTGTGAAACGTATCTTTGATTGTATGGCGGTATAAAACAAGTGCTGAGTGCTGAGTGCTGAGTGCTGAGTAAAAGCAAGTGCTGAGGACTGAGGACTGAGGACTGAGGACAGCGCCCCTTCCTATTTCTCATCTCTAAAATAAAGATAAAATTCGATTGGATTATCTCTAAAAAAGAGATATGATTGCCATTATGAAAAATGTAATTTCGCAACTTATTGATGATTTCCATGAACGGAAATTGCCTGAACTGGTAACTCGGACTCAGGAATTTTCTGAAGTAAAG
>JAPLIW010000009.1 GCA_026388915.1 Deltaproteobacteria bacterium | reverse complement strand
GGGTTTATTAACGGTTGCGGCTTCCAGGGCCATTTCGGCGACTTTTCCTGGCCGGTTGATCGCTTTGGTCATAAAAGCCATGGCTTCCGACCGATTCTCATTGAAATATTTCACCCCTTTGAGCCAGGCCCGCATAAACCGCTTCACCACGTCGGGGTTTTCCCGATAGAGCTTCCCGTAAAAAACGGTGCCACAGCTCTCCGCATCCTTGATCACGGGATGGACCAGGACATAATGAGCGCCCTTCACCCGATTCACTGAATCCGCTAGGATCCATTCCCAGCCCGTAAAGCCATCGATTTCGCCCTTCTCCAAAAACACCGCCAAATCCGTTATCTTCCCATGAAGAAGTTTTTTGAACTTGATCCCATACTTTTCTGCGGCCATGTTCAACATGGTATTTTGAATCGTCCCCAGACCCGGGGTACCCATCGTTTTCCCATCGAGGTCCTTAAAGGTTTTGATGTGTCCACCTGCCACCACAGGAGCATTGTTTTTGAGGTCCGAGGCCACAATCATGGCATCCGCTCCCTGGGATACCGCTTGGAGCACAGGGGTAAAGCCCACTCCGCATCCCACACTCAGTTCGCCGTTGGCCATGGCCAGCATCAAGGTAGGCCCGTTGATAAATGTCTTTTGCTCGAGGGTGATCCCTTCCTGGTCAAAATACCCCTTGGTTAGCGCTAAATCCAAAGGCAGGAGAATTTCCGTGGCTGTCATTCTGGCCAAGGTGAGCTTAATTTTCTCGGCCGCCATTCCATTCCCAGCGATCATCAAGCTTGCTAAAAAACCAAACAGAACCCAAAAAATAACTAGCTTCTTCATACTGATACCCCCCTTTTGTTAAGATTAGGCTGATTTCTAAAGTTTTGCCTCTAAACCCCGACCTTGGTTTAAGGCGATGGAAAATTTGGGTAAGGCGACTGCTTCAAGATATTCAGTTTCTGTACCACCCCCTTTTTAAATGATTCCCTCGCTCTTTAGCTTTTCCATTTCGGCATCCGAAATCCCTAAGATGCCCCCATAAACTTCCTGGTTATGCTGCCCGATGGATGGAGCGGGGCTCGAAAATTCACCCGGGAGCTCGGAAAAATGAATGGGGAAGCCGGCTGCCTTAAGGCCTGTCGGGCCGCTATGGGGGTGAAGTAGTTCTGGCATCATCCCCCTGAACTTCAATTGGCGATCCTCCAGAACTTCCGGAATCTCGGGAACCGGATCGCAGGGCACCTTCTTGGCCCGCAAGGTTCTTAGGGCGCCTTCCTTGCTTAGACCTTTGAGCCATTCTTTTACCACGATTTCCACCTCGTCAGAATGCTTGAAACGGCCCTCCTGATTCTTGAAACGAGGGTCCTCCTTCAGATCCTCTCGCCCAATGGCCCCCAGAAATGCCATCCATTGTTCGTTGGTGGCCACGCAAATGGCCAGGTGTCCATCCACTGCCGGGTATACATTCCAGGGGGCTAACCTGGGGTTGCGGTTCCCTGTCCGCATGGGAATCCCCAGGGAGAGATGGAGGTCCAAGGCTTCGTCCATGATCAAAGAAAAACAGCTATCCTGCATGGATATGTCGATCCTTTCCCCCTGGCCTGTTTTTTCCCGGGAGGCCAATGCTGCCAAGATCCCGCAAACTCCGTAAAGCGCGGGAATCATGTCACCAACCCACGCGCCGCATCGAGTCGGCGGACCATCGGGAAAACCCGTAACCCCCATGATGCCGCTCATCCCCTGGATCGTCAGGTCGAAGGCTGTCCGGTCTCGGTAAGGTCCATCTTGACCATATCCGGATATGGAACAGTATATGATTCTGGGATTGATCGCTTTTAGCTGGGGATAATCGAATCCCAATCGCTCCATCGTTCCAGGGGCGAAGTTCTCGATGACCACATCCCCTATTTTGACCAGATGTCGGAGGATTTCCTTTCCCCGCTCACTCTGCAGGTTTAAGGAAATGCCCTTCTTGCCCCGATTGCGCTTTAGGTACAAGAGGGATGTGTCCTCATCCGTCTTTCGTACATGGCTCACCCCTTCCGGCCCGGCAAAAGGAGGATTCCACCGGCAAGGGTCTCCAGCCTTAGGCCTTTCGATTTTGATAACTTCTGCTCCCATGGCGGCCAGGTTTAAACTAACAAAGGGTCCAGCCAGCCAGGCGGTCAAGTCAATGACTCGAATTCCTTCGAGATGTTTTTGCATGTTGGCCCCCTTGATATTCGACAAGCCCATGAAATTTTTTCTGCTTGGAGAAAGAGTCTGGTTCTTATTTTCCATTTGGGATATTATGGGTAGGAAAAAAATAGCCAGATGCGAATGTTTGCTTTAAAGGTTTAATTCCAAACGGTGGAAAAGTCAAGAAAAAAACACCGGGTCTTTTCGGGGGTTATGCTCTGATCGGATTTCTTTGAAATTCCAGGGGCTGAGTGAGCAATTGTATCAGTGACCAGCCCCGAGCTTAGACGAGGGGGGAATACGTGGCTGTATTTGCGAATCGAAGCACTAAGGAGCGATGACGGATGGACAAATGGGATTGTCGTAACCTCCGCCTGGATGGCAAAGCTGTTTTTATCGCCGGTGCTGGCGGCCTGGGCAGCACCATAGCCCGCGGAGTGAGCGAGGCTGGGGCGAAAGTGCTTTTGGCCGATCTGGATTTGGCCGCCGCGGAGAAAGTGGCCAGAACCATCAAAAAGAAGAAAGGTCCATGTCGGGCCTGTAAGATAGATATCTTGAATCCCCTACAAATAACCCAGGCAACACAACTCTGTCGCCAGAGTTTCGGCGGGATGGATGTGGCCATAAACTGCACGGGGATCAACATTCGAAAGCCTTCTTTGAACATGACCGGGGAAGATTGGGATCGCGTGTTGGATGTGAACTTAAAAGGGGCTTTCTTTTTTGCCCAATGCGCAGCGCGGACCTTTATCCGGCAGAGGAGAAGGGGGAAAATCATTGCCCTCGCTTCGGTTTTGAGTTTTTTTGGAATGGAAAATCGGGCCGCTTATGTGGCCAGTAAAACCGGCTTGGTTGGTTTGACCAAAGCGCTAGCTGTCGAGTGGGCTCCCTATCATATAAATGTGAATGCTGTAGCCCCTACCTTTATTTCCACGTCGATTAACCGTGAGACTTTAGCCGGAGAGTTTAAAGAGAGGCTCATTGATCGGACTCCTTTCCGAAGGCTGGGTAAGGCCCAGGATGTCGTGGGGGCGGTCATCTTTTTGGCTTCGGATGCTTCCAATTTTATTACCGGCCATACGATCCCCGTCGATGGGGGTTGGCTGAGTGCTTGATGAATTCGGGCTTTTCGCAAATTTTTCTGAAAAGCCCGGCTGATGATGAAAGCTAAATTTTCCATCCTGTC